>URCN01000007.1:0-33105 GCA_900546335.1 uncultured Streptococcus sp. | reverse complement strand
AGGAAAAACTAAAAGAAAGTGTCTCAGCTGATTATTTACCCATCATTTATGAGTGTGAGTAAAATTTGACACTCTTACTTTTAAACTGTTATCGCTTTTCAGAATAAGTTAGTGTTTTCTTCTATTATAATAGGAAGTTATTTTCTTCATTGAAAAATGCCCCTCTTTCTGCTATAATCGTATAAAATACTTACTTGAGGAGTCCTTATGAAGGTTGTAAAATTTGGTGGAAGCTCGCTTGCCTCTGCTGGTCAGTTAGAAAAAGTTTTAAATATCGTTAAAAGTGATAAAGAGCGCCGTTTTGTAGTTGTTTCTGCACCCGGCAAACGCAATGCTGAAGATACCAAGGTAACCGATGCCTTGATCAAATACTATCGCGACTATGTGGCTGGAAATGACATCAGTGCTAGCCAAAGCTGGATCATTGACCGTTATGCCGCTATGGTTAGTGAACTAGGGTTAAAACCTGCTGTTTTAGAAAAAATCTCTAAAAGTATTCGGGCCTTGGCAACTCTTCCGATAGAGGACAATGAATTTCTCTATGATACCTTCCTAGCGGCTGGAGAAAATAACAATGCCAAATTGATTGCAGCCTACTTTAACCAAAACGGTATCGATGCACGCTATGTTCACCCAAGAGAAGCTGGGATTGTTGTCACAAGTGAACCAGGAAACGCACGCATCATTCCATCTAGTTATGACAAGATTGAAGGCTTAGCTGATAGCAACCAAGTCCTTGTCATCCCTGGTTTCTTTGGTGTGACTAAGGAAAATCAAATCTGTACTTTTTCACGTGGAGGTTCAGATATCACAGGTTCTATCATTGCAGCAGGTGTTAAGGCTGATCTCTATGAAAACTTTACAGACGTAGATGGTATCTTTGCTGCCCATCCTGGTATTATCCACCAACCACACTCCATTCCTGAATTAACCTACCGTGAAATGCGTGAGTTGGCATATGCTGGATTTTCAGTCCTTCATGACGAAGCCCTTCTTCCTGCCTACCGAGGAAAAATTCCTCTTGTCATCAAGAATACCAACAACCCAGACCACCCCGGAACACGCATTGTTTTAGAACACAGTAGTGATAAATTCCCAGTAGTCGGGATTGCGGGTGACTCAGGATTCGTCAGCATCAACATGTCTAAATACCTCATGAACCGCGAAGTCGGGTTTGGTCGCAAGGTTCTTCAAATCCTTGAGGACCTCAATATCGGTTGGGAACACATGCCTACAGGTATCGACGATCTTTCAATCATCCTCCGCTCCCGTGAATTGACTCCTATCAAAGAAGAAGAAATTCTACGTCAACTCGTTCAAAAGGCTGAAGTGGACCATGCTGAAATCGAACATGACCTTTCCATCATTATGATTGTCGGAGAAAAGATGAAGAGCCATATCGGGGTAACTGCTACTGCAACACGTGCTTTGTCTGAAAATAAAATCAACATCCAGATGATGTCCCAAGGTTCAAGTGAAGTTTCCATCATGTTTGTTGTCAATAAAGAGCAAGAGAAGGCCGCTATTAAAGCTCTCTATCATGCCTTTTTCGATGAAAGTAAGGAAGACTAATCATGGCCCAATCACTCAATCAAGTCATTGACCTCCAAACTACTGGAACATCTTACCTCTCCATCTCTGGAAAAGTCGGAAAATTTTTAGTTGGGGATCAAGCCTTGGAGTTTTATCCTGATGTCAATGTCGAACAATATATCCAAATCCCCTGGTCCAGTATTCAGCAAATCGGAGCCAATGTAACTGGTCGCAAAATCAGTCGTCACTTTGAAGTCTTTACTGACCAAGGAAAATTCCTCTTTGCTTCAAAAGACTCTGGAGCTATCCTCAAAATTGCTCGGGAAAAATTAGGAAACGAAAAGGTTGTGAAACTTCCGACTCTACTCCAGACCATTGGACAAAAACTTAAAAATCTATTTGCAAAAAAGTAAAAACTTTAGTATAATCATAGCAACGGATAAGTAGGTTATCTCCTTCTTTCAGAAAGTCTGCGGGTGCTGCGAGCAGATAGGAGGGATAGGTGAAATTCTACCGTTGTTCACAATTACATATACAATCAAGTGCACACCTGTGAAGTTGGATGGAACCGTGGCCCTGCCACTCCAACACTTTGTCAGGTGTGCTTTTTTCATAAAGGAGTTCTTATGTTAGATATTAAACGTATTCGTACAGATTTTGATGCTGTCGCTGAAAAATTAGCTACACGTGGTGTAGATGCTGCTATCTTAAATGAGATGAAAGAAATCGATGCTAAACGTCGTGACATCTTGGTCAAGGTTGAAACGCTAAAAGCAGAACGTAACACAGTTTCAGCTGAGATTGCCCAAGCTAAGCGCAACAAGGAAAATGCCGATGACAAGATTGCTGCGATGCAAACCCTATCTGCTGAAGTCAAAGCCTTGGATGCTGAATTGGCGGACATCGATGCTAAATTAACAGAATTTACCACTACTCTTCCAAACATCCCTGCCGATAGCGTTCCTGTTGGAGCTGATGAAGATGACAATGTGGAAGTCCGTCGTTGGGGGACTCCACGTGAGTTTGACTTCGAGCCAAAAGCTCACTGGGATCTTGGTGAAGACCTTGGTATCCTTGACTGGGAACGTGGCGGTAAAGTAACGGGCGCTCGTTTCCTCTTCTATAAAGGACTTGGGGCTCGTTTGGAACGTGCTATCTACAACTTCATGTTGGATGAGCATGGAAAAGAGGGCTATACCGAAGTCATCACGCCTTACATGGTTAACCATGATTCTATGTTCGGTACTGGTCAATATCCAAAATTCAAGGAAGATACTTTTGAATTGAAAGACACTAATTATGTCCTCATTCCTACAGCTGAAGTTCCTCTTACAAACTACTACCGTGATGAAATCCTTGACGGAAAAGACCTTCCAATCTACTTCACTGCTATGAGTCCATCATTCCGTTCTGAAGCGGGTTCTGCTGGTCGCGATACACGTGGCTTGATCCGTTTGCACCAATTCCACAAGGTTGAAATGGTCAAATTTGCCAAACCAGAAGAATCTTACGAAGAATTGGAAAAAATGACAGCCAACGCTGAAAATATTCTTCAAAAACTCAACCTTCCGTACCGTGTGGTTGCGCTCTCTACTGGGGACATGGGCTTCTCAGCTGCCAAAACTTACGACTTGGAAGTTTGGATTCCAGCCCAAAATACCTATCGTGAAATCTCAAGCTGTTCAAATACAGAAGATTTCCAAGCTCGTCGTGCTCAAATCCGTTACCGCGATGAAGCAGATGGCAAGGTGAAACTCCTTCATACCTTGAACGGTTCTGGACTTGCAGTTGGACGTACAGTGGCTGCAATTCTTGAAAACTACCAAAACACAGATGGTTCTGTGACCATCCCAGAAGCTCTTCGTCCATACATGGGTGGAGCTGAAGTTATCAAACCATAAAAAACAAGGCCTAGCTATTTCTAGCTAGACCTTTTTTCGTAACCAAATCAGATAAGCACCCAATACGAAGAATAAAATAGTAAGGCAAATAACAGTTTCAGCCAACACCAGATAATCCAGAAATGAAAGTTTCAAAATTCCCTGAGCCATCTTGAGCGAAGTAGCTGTGATAATGGTTGGGAAGGTTAGGGCTGAGAAGGCTGGTTGAAATCCTTGTTTTAAAATATTGGGTAGGCGAGTTAACACAAAGAAAAAGAAGGATTGAGATGCCAAAATCATGACGATCAAGAGCCAAGTAGGTAGGCCTGCTCCTCCAACTCGAACTAGGGAAGCCAAGAGTAGAGAAAAGGGAGCACAGTAGATTCCTTCCTGTCCAAGCAAGGCTAGTGGGAGTGGAGTTTTCTTTAAATCGCTATAAATAAGCGGATAGAGATAGAAGGTCAAGACAAAACCAAAACTCAAGGTCGCATAGGCAATTTCAATGATACCTACCAGAGGATAGGTCAAGGCTGCTACTGCTATCCCCACATAGAGCACCGTCCAGCTTGGTGTTGCAGCAGCTCTTTCCTCCACTCCAAAAAAACGACGAGAAAAATAAGCAATCAAAGCAAGATCCAAGATAAAGGAAAACCACCATAAAAGCTGAGCTAGGATAGGCATAGACGAAACTAGTCGTAAGATATATGTTGAGAAAATCATCCCTGCCATGGGAAAAGTGGCCATCCCAGATAAGAGAGGGGCTTTGGTCAATTCTCGCTTGGTTTCAGACCAATTTCTTAGATGAAGAAGGAGAAAAAAGATCCATAAGACCAATCCAGTCAAACTAAATAAGTGCGATAGCACAGGCCAAGTATCCGCAATTAGATTTCCTGCACCTGCCAAACCTAACAAACAACCAGAAAATACCAAGGGGAGTTTTTTCATGGCAACCTCCGTTAATCATATTATTATCAGTATAGCATAAAAACCCTTAAAATAGCATAGAAAAATGAAGACTGGTTTACTCAGCCTTCATTTTTTTCTTCATGATTCCAACTAGGCATAGGGTTGCAATTCGGGGTTAATAGGCGTATTGGCTAGGTTGTTGGCATAATTGCAAAGGCTGGCTAGGCTGACACCCAGAACCACATCCAAGGCATTTTGCTGGGTATAACCGACTTCTAAAAATTCACTAAGCGCTTCATCACCTACACGACCCTTGGTGTTGATGACTGCCAAGGTAAACTTGACCAGAGTATCTAGTTTTGGGTCTGTCTCGATTGGGGTTCGGTTGCGAAGGGCTTGGAGAAGATCATCATTCATTTGGATCTGTTTGATCGAAAAGGCAGTATGACCAGCCACGCAGAAAGCACAACCATTAGTTACCGCAGCTGTGATTTGCACCACTTCCCTCTCAACTGGGGTCAGGCTATTACGGCGGTTGATGGCTCCGATAGTTCGGTAGGCTTCAAGCGCGGTTGGGGCATTGGCCAAGAGACCAATCAGATTGGGAATATAGCCATTGTTGTCTTTTTGTACTGTTTCAAGGACTTCTTTCACTTCTGCTGGAGCAGATTCTACTGTGTGGATGGTAAATCTTGTCATAAGAAACCTCTTTTCATTTTATTGTCATTTAGTCTATCATAGAATTTCTTCTTTGGATAATATATATTTTCAATTGCCATGATAGGAAATGTTTATGAAATGAAAAAATCACACTAAAAGTGTGATTGGATTAGTTCTTAAAATACTTCTTAGTCTCGGCAACAACTACTGGCGACAAGGCCAAAAGGGCAATCAAGTTAGGTAAGGCCATCAAGGCGTTGACGATATCTGCAATAATCCAGACCATGTCCAACTCGATAAAACCTCCCAGCAAGACCATGAGCACAAAGACCACTCGATAGAGCCAGATAAAGCGAACGCCAAAGAGAAACTCGAAACAGCGCTCTCCGTAGTAATTCCAGCCGAGAATTGTCGTAAAGGCAAAGAGAACCAGAAATATAGTCAAAAGAGCAGGGCCAAAATGCGAAAAAATTGTTGAGAAGGCTGACTGGGTAAGGGCTACTCCATTCAAATCACCGCTCCAAACCCCAGTTACCAAGATTGTCATACCTGTCAGAGTACAGATAATCAACGTATCAATAAAGGTTCCTGTCATAGAAATCAAGCCTTGCTCAACAGGCTCATTTGTCTTAGCCGCAGCCGCTGCAATCGGAGCTGAGCCAAGACCAGATTCGTTAGAGAAGACTCCTCGCGCAACACCATTTTGAATCGCAGTACGGATAGTCGCACCTGCAAATCCTCCTACTGCAGCTACAGGGCTGAAAGCAGAGGTAAAGATGAGGGCAAGCGTGGCTGGAATTTTCTCGATATTAAAGAGAATAACTGTAAGAGTTCCTAAAATATAGACAATAGCCATAAAAGGAACCACTGCTGTCGAAACTTTTGATATGGATTTGAGTCCACCAAAGACGGCAATACCCACCAAAATGGATAAAATCAGAGCCGTGATAGCTGGATCAACTTGGGCTGTATTTTGAATGGATTCTGTAATCGAATTGACCTGGGTAAAGGTACCAATCCCTAGAAGGGCTACCAATACACCCGCTAGGGCAAAGAAGATAGCAAGTGGACGCCACTTTTCTCCCATCCCCAAAAGAATGTAATGCATGGGTCCTCCAGCTACAGCTCCATTTGCATCCTTTGTGCGATATTTGATAGCTAGCAAGCCTTCGGCATACTTGGTCGCCATCCCAAAAAAGGCTGCCATCCACATCCAAAAGAGAGCCCCTGGTCCTCCAACCTTAATGGCTGTCGCGACTCCGATGATATTTCCCGTACCAACGGTGGCTGCTAGAGCCGTACAGAGAGCAGCAAAGCTCGACACATCGCCATGACCCTTATCCTTGATAAAGATCAACTGAAAGGCCTTTGGGAGACGAGCCACCTGCAAAAGTCCTAGTCGGATGGTCAAATAGATACCCGTTCCGACCAATAAGATCAAGAGGGGAGGCCCCCAAACGAAAGCATCAAGCGCTTTTAGCAATTCTAACATATCCTTCTCCTATCTTTCAACCCCTAAAGAAAGAGCACATGCAAGATACATGTACTCTGGAATGCTTAGATAAATGCCAAAAAGCGGTCTATCCTAGCTCTGTCCTTTTACCTGAGAGTTTGAGCAGTTACCTGCCTTGCCCCTTCGGTGCCTTTACGGTCTCTCCAGAGTTCCGTCCATTTACAGTCATGGAAAACAAACCTTTCTCCACTTCTATTAAACTTCATTCGGTGTTGGTATTTTATTTTTTATTATTCTACAAGAAAAGTTAGCCTTTGTCAATATATTCTATGAAACTTTTTGACTTTTCATTTCTTTTTTCAGAAATATTGACTCCATCTCCTCTCTATCCTTTAAAGGTCACAATGGTGGCGCCACTGCCTCCAGCATTTTGTGGAGCATAGCCGAAACTCTTGACATGCTTATTTCTTTGCAGGTATTTGGTGACGCCCTCACGGATGACTCCGGTTCCGATACCATGGATGATGTCTACCTGCGCCATGTTATTAAGCAGGGCTTGGTCGATAAAGGCATCCAGCTCATTCATGGCCTCTTCGTACCGTTTGCCTCGGAGATCCAGTCTGGCTTGCGGACCACGACCAGAAGCTCGTTTGACAACATTGACTTGTTTTTTCTTGACTGGGGCTTCTTGTTGGGCCTGAACAAGGTCAAATTCTTTCTCCTCCAAGGTCATCTTGATCAAGCCAACTTGGGCTTCCCAACGGCCGTCCTTAAGCTGATTGGTCAAGGTTCCACGTTGTCCATAACTGAGTACCACAATATCATCTCCCACCTTTGGAGCTCGTTTTTTCTTGGCTTTTTGAAGGACCTTGTTTTTAGACAAGTCGACTTTTTCAGGAGCCAGTTTTTTCAGCTCAGCCTTGGCTTCAATGATTTCGTGGGGTTTGAGTTGAGACTTACTGTGAAGATTCTTGAGAATCTGGTCACTCTCATTTAGAGCGAGTTCCACAATTTCAGCAGCTTGTTCACGCGCCTTGTTGAGCTCAGTTTCCTTCTCGCGATTGAGTTCGTTGTAAAGTTTTTTGAGTGCTCGGTTCATCTTGAGGTTTTCTTGCTCCACCTCACGGATATTGTCCAAGCGTTTGCGACTTTCAAGCGTTTGCTCTTCTAATTGTTCAATGATGCGATTGACATCATTATCTTGGTTGACCTGCTGGCTGGCATCTCCTACGATGACCTCTGACAAGCCCAGGCGTTTGGCAATTTCAAAGGCATTGCTTCGACCAGGAACTCCCTGCATAAATCGATAGGTCGGACGCAGGCTGGCTGTATCAAACTCCATGCTGGCATTTTGCACAAAGGCTGTCTCAATACCATAAGCCTTGAGTTCTGGATAGTGGGTCGTCGCCATGGTCTTGACCTGACGTAGACGAAGATCCTCCAGAATAGCCATAGCAAGGGCGGCTCCCTCTTGAGGATCTGTACCAGCCCCCAACTCATCCAAGAGTAAGAGTGAATGTTGGTTGACCTTGCCAAGAATATCTACGATATTGGTCATGTGGCTGGAGAAGGTAGACAAGCTTTGTTCAATAGACTGCTCATCCCCAATATCCGCGAAGATTTCCTCGAAAATACCAATACGGCTTCCTTTATCAGCTAAAATGGGCAAACCAGATTGGGCCATGAGTTGATTCAAGCCAAGGGTTTTGAGCATGATGGTCTTCCCACCCGTATTGGGACCTGTAATGACAATGGCTGTTAATTCCTTACCAAAGTGTACATCATTTGCGACAGCATTCTTGACCAAAGGATGGCGAATATGAAGGAGTTGAATCTCTTGGTTCTCTGAAAGTTGAGGAACAACTGCTTGTCTTTCTTGGATGAAACGTACCTTGGCACGAATCAAATCCAGATGACCGATGATCCAAGCGTCATTAGCAATCTCAGCAGCGTGAGGACGAACCCGTTCCGATAGTTCCTGCAGGATGCGAATCATCTCATAGCGTTCGTCAGCTCGCAGACTAGCGATTTCTTCGCTCAGTTTGACCACCTCACGTGGCTCGATGTAGACCGTGTTTCCACTGGCAGAGATGTCATGGACAACACCTGCAATCTTATTGCGATAGGTGTTCTTTACTGGTAAAACTTGACGGCCATTTCTGCTAGCGATAATCCCTTCCGTCAACATCTGCGCTTTTTGCTTGAGTAAGTCTTGCAAGACATCTCGAACTTGACTCTCGCTATCATGGATTTTCCGACGGATACGTGCTAGCTCTTCACTGGCGAAATTTTCGATAAATCCTGCATCATTTAGGGCTTGGAGACTCCCTTGCAAGTGTGGGAAATCATGTAGTTTTTCAAACCATCTCGCCAACTGCTCCAAGCGTACGTTTTCGAGATTGGTATAAAAGCCTTGCAACTCTCTGCTAGCCAGCAAGACCCGTTTGAGGAGCAGGAACTCCTCAATATTGAGGTCCGCCCCCATCTCCAGACGCTTGCAAACCGCTGATATCTCACGCGTCGCTAGGATGGTAAAGTGGGGTTGCTCCACAAATAGGGCTTGCATTTCCTCCATCTCTGTAAAGGCTTGCTTGATCTTATCCACCTTGGCAGTTGGGGCCAAGCCTTTTAGCTCCTCTAGTCCTTGTTCTGTCAGGAGATGCGGTTCAAACAAGGCCTTGATTTTATTAAATTCTAAGGTTTCTAGTATTTTTGTATTCATATTCTTTCCTTGTATGCTGGTTTACAAGATTATAGCAACTAGAGGTTTTGACCTAGTCCTCCAATCTGTAAACAAAGGGCTAGGAAAAATCCCGCCCTTTTTATCCGATTAAATTTGTCACCCAGAGTTGTTTGATAAGATTTGTCGTAAAAGGGACACTTTGGATGATATGTTTAGCTACTATACTTTTTTCGAGTGAATTTTGAATGACTGCCAGAGGCACAGTTGCAAGGATGGTCAGAGCCATTTGCAAGACAAATAAGGTTACCAATAGAGACAAAAGGCCTGATCCGATACGCAACCATTTGACATCGAGCTTTTTAGTTGGAATCAAGTGTAGGAACAAACCGATAAAACGTCCGATACTGTAACAAATTCCGAAAACTAAAAGGTAGGCTAGACCCGCATAAAAGACCTTGTCTAGGTGAAACAGCTGGTCTGAAGGGAAGAAAAAGGTGCCCTGTCCTTCTTGAGGATTGGCATAAGGGACAAGCAAGTGGAAGTAATCTCCCAGCGATTTATAAAACTGTCCCGCAACAAAGACTGAAATCACTGCAACGAGGAAATAATAAACTTGCAGGACCAAACCTCTACGGTAGCCGATGTAAAAGCCCCAAGCCAGAACCAATAAGAGTAGGATTGAAATCATAGGGAATCCTCAATCTTGCTCTGTTCTTGTTTGACAGCAATTAACTTGTGGCGGAGTTCTAACAACTCTTGCTCCTTGTCATCAAATTCAATTTCACGGTTGAGTTGTGTAGACAAACAGTTGACCGCCAAAAGAAGCGCAATGGTTTCATCATCCGCCCCAGGCATTTGTTCTTTAATTGCTTGGTATTTTTCAGTCGCAACCTTGGCAATTTCCTCCATAAAGAGGTTGTCATGCTCGGTTGTCAAGGTTAATGTCTTTTTCCCGAATGTAAACTTATATCGATTTAGATTTGCCATAAAATTCACCTCACGATATTATACCAAATTTCGCTAACTTTGTCAGTTTTTACCAATTCTCCTGCTTTTGTGGTACAATAGAGACTATGGCAAGTATAACACTCACACCAAGTGAACAGGAAATTCAGAGCTTTGTAAGTCAGTATCAGAAAGCTCTCGCTCCTAGTAAAAATCCCTATATCCGCTATTTTTTGCGACTGTCTCAGGCAACGGTTTCCATCTATACTTCTGGAAAAGTCCTCCTACAGGGAGAAGCTGCTGAACAGTACGCCAGTTTCTTTGGCTATCAGGTTCGACAAGAAAACAGTGGACAAGATTTTTCTATGATTGGGACTGATGAGGTGGGAAATGGTTCCTACTTTGGTGGGTTGGCTGTCGTGGCTTCCTTCGTGACACCTGACCAGCACGACTTCTTGCGAAAACTCGGCGTGGGGGATTCTAAGACTCTGACAGACCAAAAGATTCGTCAGATTGCACCTATCCTCAAGGAGAAAATCCAGCATCAAGCGCTCCTCCTTTCACCGAGCAAGTACAACGAAGTTATCGGAGAGCGTTACAATGCTGTTTCTGTAAAGGTTGCCCTTCACAACCAGGCTATTTTTCTCCTGCTTCAAAAAGGAGTCCAGCCAGAAAAAATTGTCATTGATGCTTTTACAAGTCCTAAAAACTATGACAAGTACTTGGCGCAAGAAGCCAACCGTTTTCCAAATAAGATCACTTTGGAAGAAAAAGCTGAGGGCAAATATCTGGCTGTTGCGGTTAGCTCCATCATTGCGCGTGATCTCTTCCTCGAAAACTTAGAAAATCTTGGACGAGAATTAGGCTATCAACTGCCAAGCGGTGCTGGAACTGCATCTGATAAGGTTGCTAGCAAAATTCTGCAAGCCTATGGCATGAAAGGACTTCATTTCTGTGCCAAACTACATTTTAAAAACACTGAAAAAGCAAAAAAACTTCTATAGAGGTAAAACATGAACTATTTAAAATCATTTCTAAAAGAATGGGGAGTTTTCTTCCTGATTATCGCGCTGGTAGGCCTTAGCCGCATTTTCCTTTGGAGCAATGTCCGTGTAGAAGGACACTCGATGGACCCTACCCTAGCCGACGGAGAGGTTCTCTTCGTTGTCAAACACCTCCCAATTGACCGCTTCGACATTGTGGTTGCGCATGAGGAAGACGGAAATAAAGACATTGTCAAAAGGGTTATCGGCATGCCTGGAGATACCATCCGCTACGAAAATGACAAACTCTTTATCAACGGTGAAGAAACGAATGAACCCTACCTAGCTGAATACCTCAAATTGTTCAAAACAGAAAAGTTGCAGAACACCTATACTGGCAAAGGATTTGAAGGCAATAAGGGAGTCTACTTTAGAGAACTTGCTCAAAAAGCACAAGCCTTTACGGTCGATGTCAATTCCAATACCAGCTTCAGCTTTACTGTCCCTCAAGGCGAGTACCTTCTCCTTGGTGACGATCGTCTAGTCTCTAGCGACAGCCGCCATGTTGGTACCTTCAAGGCCAGCGAAATCAAAGGCGAAGCAAAATTCCGTTTCTGGCCACTTAACCGTATCGGAACATTTTAAGATAAGGAAGAGGCCGAGAATGCTAAGTCTCAGTCTCTTTTTCTATTGTGAGAATAAACCTTTTAGTCATCTAATTTTTTCAAAGTTGCTAAGAGACCAATTCTCATGAACTTATGTAAAGGAAACCTATGGAAGTATTTTTTTCAGGCACTATTGAACGCATTATTTTTGAAAATGTTAGTAATTTTTATCGCATCCTCCTCCTAGATATCGAAGATACCAATGCGGAGGACTTTGACGATTTTGAAATCATTGTCACCGGAACCATGGCGGACGTGATTGAGGGTGAAGACTACACTTTTTGGGGGCAAATCATTCAGCACTCCAAGTATGGAGAACAGCTACAAATTAGCCGTTACGAGAGAGCCAAACCAACTAGTAAGGGTCTAGTCAAGTACTTTTCTAGCAGTCATTTTAAGGGAATCGGTCTCAAGACTGCCCAGAAAATCGTTGATAGCTACGGTGACAATACCATTGACGAAATTCTGGAGCATCCTGAAAAGCTGGAAAGTATTGCAGGACTCTCTACCAAAAACCGTGAGACTTTTGTTTCCACCCTCCGTCTCAACTACGGAACAGAGATGGTCTTGGCAAAACTAGCTAACTACGGCATTCCCAATAAACTAGCTTTTCAGATTCAAGACTTTTACAAGGAAGAAACGCTGGATATTGTCGAAAACTATCCCTACCAACTGTTTGAGGATAT
The DNA here is from genome assembly GCA_900546335.1 of uncultured Streptococcus sp. GTDB lineage: Bacteria > Bacillota > Bacilli > Lactobacillales > Streptococcaceae > Streptococcus. Next base: position 20,711 of record URCN01000007.1, on the reverse strand, counting down.
CAAGGGCTTGGGCTTTACCATTGCTGACCAATTAGCCGCCGAACTAGGTATCGAAAGCCAAGCTCCCGAGCGCTTCCGTGCTGGCCTTGTCCACAGTCTTTTTCAGGGATGTATGGATACGGGCGATACCTATATGGAAGCCCGAGATTTGCTGGAACAGACCCTGAATCTCCTCGAGTCTTCCCGTCCCGTGGAACTCGATCCCAGCCAAGTTGCTCAGGAATTATCTCATTTGATTGAAGAAGACAAGGTTCAGCAGATTGATACCAAAATCTTTGATAATAGCCTCTTTTTCGCTGAAGAAGGCATCCGCAGTCACTTGGTTCGTATCCTTGAAAAAGGAAAACAAAAGAGTCATGATTTGAAAACCATTCAAAAGCATATCGCTAGCGTCGAGAAAGAACTGGGTATCCAATACGATAGCATCCAAAAGCAGGCTATCTGCGACGCCATCCAGAACAAGGTCTTTATCCTGACAGGTGGACCTGGTACTGGTAAGACGACTGTTATCAATGGGATTATCGCTGTTTATGCCCTCTTAGAAGGACTCGATCTCAAGAATAAGAGCAACTTACCAATTCTTCTCGCTGCACCAACTGGTCGAGCCGCTCGACGCATGAATGAATTAACAGGATTGCCTAGCGCGACTATACACCGTCATTTGGGAATGACGGGAGACGATGATACCAGCTATCTGGAAGATTATCTAGATGCCGACTTTATCATTGTAGATGAGTTTTCCATGGTGGATACTTGGCTAGCCAACCAACTCTTCTCCAACATTTCTTCTAACAGTAAAATTCTCATCGTGGGAGACAGTGACCAGTTGCCTTCTGTAAGTCCTGGACAAGTTCTGGCCGACCTGCTCCAGATACCCCTGATTCCGCAGACTCGCTTGGAACGGATTTACCGTCAGAGCGAAGAATCAACTATCGTTACCTTGGCTAGTCAAATTCGAAAGGGAATCTTGCCAGCTGACTTTACCCAGAAAAAAGCTGACCGTTCCTACTTTGAAATTGCTAGTGGCCATATCCCAGCTACCATTGAGAAAATTCTTAGTGCTGCCCTCAGAAGTGGCATTCCGGCTCGCGATGTTCAGGTGCTGGCGCCTATGTATCGAGGAACTGCTGGTATTGACGCCATCAACCAACTCATGCAAGACCTGCTCAATCCTCTTCAAAAAGGACAAGTGAGCTTTGAAGCAACTCAGTGTCACTATCGAACAGGGGACAAGGTCATTCACTTGGTCAATGATGCCGAAGTCAATGTCTTTAATGGAGACCTAGGCTACATCACAGACCTGATTCCTGGTAAATACACCGAGTCCAAACAAGACGAGATTGTCATTGATTTTGATGGCAATGAGGTCATCTATCCTCGAAACGAATGGTACAAGATTCGTCTGGCTTATGCCATGAGTATTCATAAGTCGCAGGGAAGTGAGTTTCCCGTTGTCATCCTTCCCATCACCAGTTCCAGCAAGCGCATGCTGGAACGCAATCTCATCTACACAGCTATCACACGGGCCAAGAGCAAGCTCATCCTTCTTGGCGAGTTACAGGCCTTTGACTATGCAGTCAAGCATATCGGGACTGCCCGCAAGACCTATCTGATTGAACGCTTCTGTGATTTAATTGAAAATAATATTGAAGAAAGTAAACAAGCCCTCTCTGAAACTGCCACAGCAAGTGACTCTGAACAATCCTACATCCTCACCGAGGAAAACTGGTCTAGCATCCCAGCCATGATTGGGATTACAGATGCAAACCTCAAAGAGATTTTTGGAAAATAGACCAGCAGAAAAGCCCCCCTAGTCAGGTGGGCTTTTTATCTTTTAAGATTATTTTACAGTTGCAGTGCTTGTAATCAATTCAACAGCTTTTTTAATAGTGATATCGTGTTTCAACATGTCAGCTGAAAGCAAGTTTTGAACTTGTGCCACTTCCATGTTGTAGTCTGCAGCCAATTGCTCGATTTCTTTTTGGATTTCTTCTTCTGAAGCGTCAAATCCTTCAGCTTTGGCAACTGCTTCGATAACAAGGTTAGTCTTCGTACGTGACTCAGCTTCTGCTTCGTATTGTTTGTGAAGGTCTTCTTGAGTAGTTCCTGTGATTTGGAAGTACATGTCAGGATTGATACCTTGACGTTGCAAGTTTCCAAGGAATTCATTTACTGAACGGTGAACTTCTTCGTGGATCATTTCTTCTGGAAGTTCTACGATTTCAGCGTTTTCTACAGCTTTATCGATTGCTGCACCTTCAACGGCATCTTTGTATGCTTCTTCTTTCGCAGCAGTCAATTCTTTGCGGTATTTTTCTTTCAATTCGTCAAGAGTTTCCACTTCTTCGTCTATGTCTTTTGCAAGTTCATCGTCAAGAGCCGGAACTTCTTTAGCTTTTACTTCGTGGATAGTTGTCACGAATTTAGCTTCTTTACCTGCAAGGTCTTCTGCTTGGTAGTCTTCTGGGAATGTTACGACAACGTCAACAGTTTCGCCAGCTGAGTGACCTACCAATTGGTCTTCAAAACCAGGGATGAATTGACCTGATCCAAGTCCAAGTGAGAAGTTTTCACCTTTTCCACCGTCAAACTCAACACCGTCGATAGAACCAACGAAGTCGATGACAACAGTGTCGCCATTTTCAGCAGCGCCTTCTTTGATAACCAATTCAGCCAAGTTGTTGCGTTCGCGTTCGATACGTTCTTCAACATCAGCGTCAGTTACTTCTTTTTCTACATCAACTGATACTTCAAGGTTTTTGTAGTCACCCAATTTTACTTCAGGTTTTGTCACGACTTCAGCTGTGATAACCCAGTCTTGACCTTTTTCCATTGAAGTTACGTCAATTTTTGGTTGTGCAACTACTTCAAGACCAGCTTCTTTTACTGCAGCTTCATAAGCGTTTGGCAAAAGAGCGTTCATTGCATCTTGATAAAGAGCTTCTTCACCAAATTTTTGGTCGAAGATAGGGCGTGGAAGGTGACCTTTACGGAAACCAGGAACGTTAAGAGTTTTCTTTACTGAGTTAAATACACGGTCCAATTCTGGTTTGATTTGGTCTTGAGAGATAGTGAAAGTCAAGACACCACGGTTTGTTTCTTTGTTTTCAAATGATACAGACATTCTGTCATTTCTCCTTAAAATTTTTAATACAGTCCATTATACCATATAATAGCGACTTTTTTCAAGTAATGAATGCGCTTTTCAATAGTGCTAGAGGTACTTACTCGCTTCCTTGATACTAAGTTCAGCCATTCTTTCCTTGTTTTTTTCGATGAAGCTTGCTACACATTCGGGATTGGTTTTAGAGTAGTCTCTTAGAGCCCAGCCGATGGCTTTGTTGATAAAAAATTCTGTCTGGTCTAGATTGTTGAGCAGGATCTTTTCCATCAGTTGGACATTTGTTTTCTCTTTTCTTAACAACTGGTGGTCAATAGCGACTCGTCTCAGCCAGATATTGTCTGATAGGCTCCATTTTAAAAGCACTTCTTCAAGTTCTGGATGGTTAGCCACCAAACTTCCTACTACTCGATCTAGGATATCTACTGTGTCCCACCAGGACTTGGTCACGACTAGACGCTCAAGCTTAGGCAAATCGTTCTCCGTCAAATAAGACTGCATAGCTTTCAAATAGTTGGCAGCCACATATTGGTATTCTCTAGGCTCCTTTTCCCAGCAGATATCTACAAAATCCCAATCGATAATCTTTGTTTTTTTCGCGCTTGGAAAGTATTTTCTATAGAGCGCGTTTCTTTCAGGACCTGCAATCCCTAAAAAGGGAAATTGATGGCGCATATAGGTTTCCATAGGCCCTGCTTTCTCAGGGTCTTTTGCTGCTTCTAGCTCCTCAAGTAAATCTACAAGACTCATCTAAAAGTCCTCATGCCCGACCAAGTGGTGCTGAAAGGCATAGACAGCCGCCTGGGTACGATCACTGACCTCAAGCTTGGCTAGGATGTTGGATACATGGGTCTTGACCGTCTTGAGAGAAATGAAGAGTTCATCAGCGATGCGCTGATTTTCGTAGCCCTTGGCGATGAGTTGAAGTACATCTCGCTCACGCGCAGTCAGATCCTCATGAAGTTCGATATGATTGCGGTGGTATTCGACCTTCTTGCTGACCTCTTGTTCAATAGCAAGCTCTCCAGTAGCAACCTTACGAACAGCGTGGAGCAATTCATCCGCACTTGAAGTTTTGAGCATATAGCCCCTAGCACCCGCGTTTAAGACAGGCATGATTTTTTCATTGTCCAAGTAAGAGGTGACAATTAATATCTTGGCTTCAGGCCATTCTTTGAGGATGGCCAAGGTTGCATCAATCCCATTCATCTCAGGCATGACGATATCCATGACAATGACATCTGGACGCAGTTCCAAGGCCAAGTTAATACCTTGAGCCCCATTGGCAGCCTCGCCCACAACTTCCACATCGTCTTGGAGATCAAAATAGCTTTTCAAGCCCAATCGAACCATTTCATGGTCATCTACCAGTAAAATTTTCATCTATGCTCCTTTATGATTCCTTGTCTAGCAGGGGAATACGGATATCAACCGCCAGTCCTTGCTTTGGAGCTGTCAAAAGTTGAATGTTTCCTGCCATATCTTCGACCCGCTCCTTGATGTTTCGCAGTCCATAACTCAAGTCATCTAAACTCCCCAACTGGAAACCAATCCCATTATCCACCACCTTCAGCTGCAATTCAACATCTGTCTGATAGAGGTAGACATCCAAACAAGATGCCTGGGCATGGCGAAGGGTATTGCTAATCAATTCCTGCAAAATGCGGAAGATATGCTCTTCGATTTTCTTAGGCAATTTAGACACATTTTGCTTGAGACTAACCTTGAGATCACTCTTGTCCTCAAGCTCTTTTAAGAGGATTTGAATCCCCTCAATCAAACTCTTCTCTTCCAACTCAACTGGTCGCAAATGTAGGAGCAAGACTCTCAAGTCCTTCTGGGCTGTTTCAAGGATGACTGCGACACTTTGCAACTGGATCTGCATCTTTTCTCTATCCAGCTTCAAAGCCTGCTGACTGACACCAGATAAAATCATATGGGCCGCAAACAACTCCTGACTAACTGTATCATGTAAGTCACGTGCTATCCGCTTCCGTTCTTTCTCGATGATTGCTTCTTCCTTAACTAGGCCTTGATTTTCAGCCTTTTGAACAGCCTCTGTCAAGAGGTTGAGCTTGCCAGACAAGGACTTGAAACTGGTTTCCAAGTCTGGATCTGCAAAAGAAATCACCTCTTTCCCTGCTAGCAATCGCTTAAGATTGACCTGCATTTTTCTGCGAGAGACTTCCTCTATCACGCGCCAAAAGAGGACAAAAAAGAAGGTCATGGAAAGGCTAAAGACCAAGACTAAGAAGATTAACTTTTCTGTTTTCTCAATATCTTGTAGTAAATAGGACCAATCAAGATTAAGAATATCAAGTAGACTATTGGTCAAAAAGAGGATAAAAAGGAGAGAAGTCAGCCCGATTAATAGATAGGATTGCTTTTTCATCCTCTAACCACCTCCACATCTCCAACCATAGTAGTTAGGAAAATCTTGACGCTCTTGTTACTCTTGAGATAGTCCCTGGTTTCCTGATGATAGTGTTCATTGCGGAGGACTCGCTTGGGTTGATGGAGGAAAGTTAAATCTCCATAGAGGCAATTGACACTGAGACTAATTTCCACATCTACGGGCACGATAATCCTAGTCGTTCCGACCATTTTTCTAAGGATAATAACATTGTCATGATTGGTTAGGATAACTCTTTCCAAATGAATGGTGTCCTTGCCCATGAGGCGAAAGAGATTGATATCGTCAAACTGGCAAGTCTGGTGACTAGAGAAATGATGGAGATTGCCAAACCAAGGATTGCGTTCATTTTTAACCGTCACCACTTCTTCAAAGACCAAATCCGTCTCCTCTCTTTCTTGATTCATCATTGGATAGAGAAGAAAGAGACTGTAGATCACTGCCACAAAGATGGCTAAAATCACAAAGGGATTAAGCATGACGATGAAAAAGAAGAGTATGGTCGCCACAAGGAGGAAAACATTGTTGCCTTCTTTCCCTGTATAATAGCGTAGCAGGAGCAAAAAGAGGAATAGAATCAGCAGAAAACGCGAAAAATGCTCTGATACCATCAAAATCAGAGCTCCCGTCAACAGACAGGCTTCAATAAATAAAAAGATTTGAAATTTTTTCATAGCTGCATCCTCTCCCTTCTATTTTATCACAATTCAAAAAAGTCACCTCGGTCTGAGGATGGAAAAAGACGATTAACAAAGAGATACAAAAAGGGCGGGATTCTTGTCCCGACCTCTCTACATCTGATCCTTTGCTTCTTTTAGTTTGCCATAAAGAATGTAGTCAACTTTTTGCAGATCCGCTATGGTGGCACAGTTAAGGGCACACATGATCAAGCGTAAATCTTCTTTCCAGCTTTGGACAATGCTAATCACTTCCTCGATCGAGTAGGTTTCAACCAATTCCAGAACTGTCCGTGACATTCCCACAGCCTTGGCTCCAAAGACCAGGCACTTAATCATATCAAGCGGACTCCGAACGCCTCCGCTGACCAAGAGTTGGACCTTGTCTTTCCAGCCTTGGGCATTGAGAAGGGCTTGCATGGTGGATTGTCCCCATTGATTGAGGTAATCACGTTGACCACTGCGACGGTTTTCGATATAGGCAAAGCTGGTGCCACCACGACCTGACAGATCAACCGTTCGAACACCCAGTTCATAGGCTCTTTCGATAGTCTTCACATCCATCCCAAAACCCACTTCCTTTAGGACAATAGGAACAGGGATTTGCTTGCTGTAGTCTGCTAGATTCGATTGCCAGCTTCTGAACTTTCTTTCTCCCTCAGGCATGAGTAATTCCTGCATGACATTGACATGCACTTGCAGGAGAAGAGGATTCATCGCTTCTACAGTCTGAAGTCCCAACTCAACAGGCTTGTCCAATCCAATATTGGTTCCAAGGAGGAGCTTTGGATGGCTAGATTTGACAGAAAAAGAATTATCTGTAGGATTTTTTAGGGCTGCGCTATAAGATCCCGTCACAAATAAAATCCCACAGGCTTCTGCCACCTGAGCCAGTTTTTGATTGATTTCTTTACCTTTATCGCTCCCACCTGTCATGGCATTGATATAAAAAGGAAAGTCCCACTTTCGACCTGCAAATTCTGTCGAAAGATCAATCTCATCTAGGTCGTAAAGGGGCAGGGAAGAATGAATTAACTCCACCTCATCAAAGCTATTATAGGAGCTTTTCTGCTCAAGGGCATAGCGGATATGCTCGTCCTTACGATTTGTCATCATGTCCTATCCTTTCTTGGTATAAGAGTTCAATTCCCAGATCGGCCCAACGATTTTTTAAGGTTTCGGTTGATTGCACATCAAAACTCAAGGCAATCCCACAGTCACCACCACCAGCGCCACTACTCTTGGCAACAGCCAGCAAATCCTGACTGGCTTCTTTCAACTGTCTCAGCGAAGGCGTATAAATATCTAAACTCAAGCCTTCTAAGAGCTGGCTGGCGGTTTCCACCTGCTCGATGATGTTTTCTGCATTCCCCTGCTCCAAGGCTTCTACCAAAGCAGATACCGTTGCTTTTGAGGAACTCAAAAAGTTCTGGTCTATGTTTTGCTTGATTTGTTGGACCATGTCACTAGACACAGCTACTTCCTTGGTCCATCCCACTAGAAAGTCACATTCTAGGGCTGATTGCACTTGTGAGATCGAAAAGCCCCAATCACGCTCCAAAACTGTCACCAAGTTTTCTTCTTTTAGCCAAGCAGCCACCTTCTGGCGATCAAAAGATTGGTAGAGAACCAAATCCTCTGCCACAATACAGGCAAGGTCTCCCATGGAGCCATTATCGCCTCGCTTGAGCAAGACCGCGCTAGCCAGTTTGAACAAAAGTTCCGGATCAACCGTAATATCATATAGAGCCAGCAGAGCCTTGACAACCAAGACAACGACACTACCACTAGAGCCTAGACCAAACTTTTTCCCTTCGCGTTCCATTTTTCCACGGATTTCCAAGGAAAAAGGACGCAAAGTCTGACCACGATAAACGAGGAAATCTTCCACTAAAGCAACCGTTTCTTGAATCAAGCTATAGTCAGGATTTGGCGTCAAGTCTACTGTAAAATCAAACAGATCTGAGTAGATACGGTAGCTGTCAGAAAAAGCAATCTCAGCCTTCATATAGATGGGGATGGCCTTTATCAAGGCTAACTGTCCTGGCTCTAAAATAGCATATTCACCTGCCCAGTATAGTTTTCCGCAAGTTTTAACAGCAATCATCTTGGCTCAAATCCTTTGTTTTTGACACAATCAAGCGATAACGTTGACCGAAAATTTCTGATAAATGCTCCAAGTCTTTCTCCTGACAGAGGACCTTGACATTGGGACCCGCATCCATGGTAAAGTAGCAGGATTCCCCTTGCTCACGAAGCTGGCGGACAAAGTCCATCGCTTCATAAGTCGCATCCGTTAGATAAGAAAAGGCTGGCGATGCTGTTTTGGTTGTAGCGTGCATAGCAAGGGCATTTTTCTCCGTTAGTTCCCCAACTTTGGTAAAGTCATTTTCCTTGAGATAAACCAGCATATCCTGATAGTCCTTCTCAGACTGACGCACCCAGTCATCAAAAGTCGTCGAAGTTTCCACACAAAGTTTCATCCCATCACGGCTAGAGATTGGTTTTTTCTTGTCTTCTAGCACCAACATAATCATAGCTAGTTTCAAGTCTGTCTCTACAGGGTAAATCTCCCCACTATCCTTGTCCCAGGCACCGAGTGGTCCATAAAAACTACGAGAGGAAGAACCTGAGGCAAACTTAGCCTCCTGCGCCAACTGGCTCCGATCCAATCCAAGCTTGAAATAAGCATTACAAGCCTTGACCAAGGCGGACAAACCACTGGAACTTGAGGACAAGCCCGCTGCAGTCGGCATGTTGTTTTGGGTATCGATACGGACAAAACCTTCCCCAGCCGGACGGTAGCGGTCAATGATTTTGCTCATCTTGGCATGCTCGGCCTCACTCTGAAGCTGACCATTGATATAAAAGGCATCAGCAGTCGCATGGGCTGGCAGAGGCGACAAGGTCGTCTCTGTATACATGTTTTCCAAAGTCAAAGAGATACTGCTAGTAGCAGGCACCATCTCTTTCTCTTTTTTCTTTCCCCAATATTTGATAATGGCAATATTTGCGTAGGAACGTACTGTTACAGGCTTTCGATCCATGTCTGAACAGCTCCTTTCTCTTCTAATCGTTTTGCTAGTTCTTGCGCTTGGTCCAGATTGGCTACCAAGGCGATAATACAGCCCCCAAGTCCACCACCACTCATCTTGGCACCTAGAGCACCATGGCTCAGAGTCGTTTCAACGAGGGAGTCTGCCTCAGGGCTACTAACACCAATTTCTTTTAAATGTAAATGCGCTTGACTGAGGATTTGTCCCAGTCCCTCAGCATCTTTTCTTCTAATCGCATCTTCTGCCTGCTGGGTCAATTCTCCCAAGGCATGCAAAAATGGTAGGGCATCCTTCCCCTTGCTTTGAACCACTTGGATAGCTTCACGAGTGTGACCATACACGCCCGTATCAGCAATCACCAAATAGGCAGATAGGTTCATCTCAAGTTCTGTAAAACCAACATTCTTGATAAAGCGAATGGGCTGGTCACTGAGACAGGTCTTGGCATCCAAACCGCTTGGATTCATATGGGCAATCATCTCAGCCCGATTGACCAGGATTTCCAGTACATCATGAGGCAGTTCGGCTTGATAGTAGTCAAATACCGCACGAATGGCCGCTATGCTGATAGCCGCTGACGAACCCATTCCCCGTTTTTCAGGGATAGCCGAGTCAATCACACATCGAATGCAGGCTTCTTTGATATCCAAATACTCCAGCGAGGCATATACCGCCATGGACAAGGTATCCTCCTCATAAAGACGCCACGGACTTTCAGCAGGGACCACCTTACAAGTCACCTCCACCTCCAAAAGAGGCAAGGAAATCGCAGGATAGCCGTATACGACTGCATGCTCTCCTATTAAAATAATCTTACTATGTGCCTGACCGACACCAACTTTTTTTGTCATGTTTTCCTTTAACCAGACGGAAAGACCGTCTCATTTCATACAGTAGTATTTTCTCCTATCTATTTTATTATATTTTCACAAAAAAAGCGATTGTTTCCTTCACAATCGCTTCTTTCATTATTGGACCCATTCGCCATTATAGTTGACAGAATAACCATCTACGGTTGTATTCACTGCCAAAGCACCTGAGCTGTAAGCGTAGTACCATTTGCCATTAACCTGGAACCAACCAGTCTTCATATCGCCATTACTTGTATGTAGATAATACCAAGTCGAACCTTCCTGATACCAGCCAGTCGCCATAGCTCCTGATGAACGGAGATAGTACCAACTGTTAGAAACATAAGCCCAACCTGTCTTCATATCACCATTTTGAGCATCTAGATAATACCAAGATGAGCCTACCTGATACCAGCCAGTCGCCATTGCTCCTGATGAACGGAGATAGTACCATTTATTACCAAGATGTTGCCAACCTGTTTGCATTGCAGCGGTTGTTGGATCTAGATAGTACCAAGTTGAATCATCGATTGTCCAACCACGTGCTAGCTCCCCAACCGTTAAACTGTCGATACGAGCATCGAAGCTACCATCCTCCTGTAAATAATACCAATGCCCTTCGTCAGAAATCCAACCAGTTTTTAAAGTGTGATAGCTACGCTGATCTTTAAAATAATAGACTCGTTTCTCTGCTGGAATATCATATTGTTCCCCATGATGTTTATTGGTATTTGTAGCAGTTTTTACTTCTAAAACTTGCTTACCAACAAATTCTTGTAATACCCCATCTTGATCAAAGTAAAACCAATCTGGTCTAAAAGCAATATCTTGCCTTAGAGAAGAACCAATCGTAACCCCTCTATGTGGAGCAGGTATATATTGCCAGCCGACAACCATCTCTCCAGATAGAGGATCAAAATAATAGTACTTCCCATCAATCACTCGCCAGTAGGTTTCTTTGAGTTCCCCCTTCTTGTAGTAGGTTCTACCATTTTCTTGGACAAATTGCCAGCCTTCCGAATCAGCATCATCCGCAAAGACGGTGCTTGTCGCTAGCAAAGCAAAGAAAAAGACTGCTAGTAGAACTTGCAACATTTTTTTCAAAAATTTCATTAGATTTTTCCTCCATAACTGATTGTAGCAAAGACTTTACTGTATGTCAATATATAGAAACTTCTCAAAAAAAGCAGTTACAAAACTGCAACTGCTTTTCTATTCTTGCATGGTGTAACCAACACCACGCACGGTTTTAATGTAGCTTTTTTGACCTTTTACATCAAGCTTGCTACGTAGATAACGGATATAAACATCCACGATATTGGTTTCTGTTGCACTTTCGTACTTCCAAACACTTTCCAATAACTGCTCACGAGTCAAGACTTTCTTGCTTCCCATGAGAGTAGCCAAGAGGTCATACTCACGGCGCGTCAGAGCAATCATCTCCTCGCCACGATAAACGGTATGATGTTCTACATCCATACGCAAATTGCGGTAAGACGTTGGGACCTTCATCTGACTACAGTGTTGGTCGATAAAGTCCCGACCTCGGAAAATCGCTGAAATACGAGCTACTAGATTATCAATAATCACTGGCTTATAGATGTAAGAAACGGCGAAGCGCTGGATTGTCTCAATCTGGTCTTGCAATTCTTCGCGATGGTCCAAGACCATGATTACTGAGGCAGGTTTTGTCCGACTTAGCCTCTCTGCAAAATTCTGGGCCGTCATATCCCCCAGACGAGCATTCAGTAAAATCAAGTCATAATCTGTCTGGAGAGCCATGGAGAGGGCTTTTTGCCCCTCCTCGACCAGATCAACACGGTATTGCTCTTTTTGGAGTTCCAGACTGAGAAAATGAGCTAGATTTCGTTCTTTCTCAAGTAATAAAATCCGTTTCCCCATGGCAGACCTACTTATTTTTCGTCATACCAAGAGTAGTGGAAGGTTCCTTCTTTGTCTTTACGTTGGTAAGTGTGGGCACCAAAGTAGTCACGTTGCGCTTGGATCAAGTTAGCAGGAAGGTCAGCTGAACGGTAGCTATCAAAGTAAGTAATAGCTGCTGAGAAAGTTGGCACTGGTACACCAGCTTGAACAGCAAGAGCTACGATATCACGCACTGCTTGTTGGTACTTAGCAGTAACATCCAAGAAGTACTCATCCAAGAGAAGGTTGGCAAGGTCTGCATCACGGTTGTAAGCATCTGTGATCTTTTGCAAGAAACGTGAACGGATGATACAGCCATCACGCCAGATAGATGCGATGTCCGCAAATGGCAAGTTCCAGTTGTTTTCTTTAGAAGCCACACGCAATTGGGCAAAACCTTGTGCGTATGAGATAATTTTTGAGAAGTAAAGGGCTTGACGGATCTTTTCAATCAACTCAGCCTTGTCTCCTTCAAACTTGAAGGCAGCTGGTTTTGGAAGCACCTTGCTAGCATGTACACGCTCTTCTTTGTATGTAGAGATGTAGCGAGCAAATACTGACTCCGTGATAAGTGACAATGGCACACCAAGGTCAAGAGCTGATTGGCTAGTCCATTTACCAGTTCCTTTGTTTCCTGCAGCATCCAGGATGTAGTCTACGATTGGGCCATCTTGACCTTCATCGTCTTTACGGCTCAAGATATCAGCTGTGATTTCGATCAAGTAGCTGTCCAATTCACCCTTGTTCCACTCAGTAAAGATTTCAGCCATGTCTTCTGCAGAAAGGCCAAGCAAGTGTTGCATGAGGTCATAGCTTTCTGCAATCAATTGCATGTCACCATACTCGATACCGTTGTGGACCATTTTCACATAGTGACCAGCTCCATCAGGACCGATGTAAGTCACACATGGTTTGCCATCTTCTGGCGCTTTAGCTGAGATTTCTTCGAGAACATCAGCAACCAATTCGTAGGCTTCTTTTTGTCCACCAGGCATGATAGAAGGACCTTCAAGGGCACCTTTTTCACCACCAGAAACCCCAGTACCGATAAAGTTGATGCCTGAGTTAGCCAACTCTTCATTACGACGGATGGTATCTTTGTAGAAAGTGTTTCCTCCGTCGATCAAGATATCACCCTTGTCAAGGTGGGGAAGAAGGGCTTGGATAGTTGCGTCTGTACCAGGTCCAGCTTGAACCATCAGCATGATACGACGAGGTTTTTCGATTGAGTTTACAAAGCTTTCAACGTCATAGCTTGGCACAAAGTTCTTTTCAGGATGGCAAGCAATTACATCTTCTGTTTTTTCTTTACTACGGTTATAAATGGCAACTGTATAACCACGAGATTCGATATTTAGGGCAAGGTTACGACCCATTACGGCCATACCAACGACACCAAAGTTAGCTTTTGTCATGTGACACTCCTCTTGTTTAATATGTTTTATTTTATCATTTTTACCTATGAAAGGAAAGAATTTTGTAACGGAGTCCTAGTAGTCCAAGTCATCAGCGTGACCAGAACCATTCCCTACAAAGTAACCTGTCTTACAGTTGAGGGTGAAGAGATAGGTTCCATCTGGTTTATAGAGGTTGTAATAACCATTTCCGTTTACGATATTGACACGTTCTAGGATGTATTGATTTCCAGTGATATAGCCACGAGCACGTGATGTTGCTAGGACTTGTTCCAATACACCATCCGCAAAGGTCCAAGCAGGGTTGTTGCTATCGTCTACAGCTGATTGGTTGTAAGGTACACGACTAGCACTTCTTTGAAGATTAACCCCATCGCCAGACAAACCACCATTCGTGTCTCTAGCTGGTGCCGTGGTGCTTGTTGAAGGGGTCGTACTGCTTGCATTGCTTTCTGTAGCTGAGCTTGAGCTTGCTTGACTCGTGCTAGAGCTTGAACTTGAGCTGGAAGCACTGGTTTGTTGACTCTTTCCAAGACTAATGGCCTTATCCAAGAGTTTGTCTAGTTCTGTGTTCCCTGTCTTAATTTCTGTAAATTTAGCATCCGCCTTGGCCTTAGCATTGGTATCCAAGACTCCGTCAGTGATTGCTGGGCTTTCAAAGAGGGCATTGACATCTTGAATGGCCTTGATTTGAGTTGCTAGGCTATCATATCTTGACTTAGCTAGTGTATAATCACGGCTACCTTCTAACTTATCTAGCAAGGTTTTCAGTTGGCTCAATTTATCAAACTGGCTGTTTTTCAGAGCTGTCTTATTAGCATCTGTATAGAAAGTATCATAGAGATCATTGAAGTCTTTCAAAGCCGTTTGTGTCCCTTGATCATCCGAAGAGGCTGCTTGAGAAGACTGGATCTCTTGATTTGAACGAGATACTTGACGGTAGACATAATATGTTCCAGCAAGCACAAGGATTGCAGCTACTACAGAAGCAATGATGATGACACCTTTCTTCTTAGAGCCTGTTTCAGGTTCTGGTTGAGCCGAACGTGATAGAGGTGTATAGGTCTCCTCTTCTTGTTCCTCATTTATTTGCTTGGGCTCTGTTTCTGTTAAAACGAGAGCCTCTATTTCAGCACTTTCTTCATCTTGAAGTGGTGGAACAAACTGAGTAGTCTCTTCATTTTCTATCTCTTCAATAGATTCCTCAGCAACCACGTCTGAATCGTCTACCTGATCAGAAGATTCACTTGATTCACGAACTTCTTGAATCATTTCCTCTAGATTTTGAGTAGAAGCTAGCTCTTCTTTTTTAAACTGACGAGTTTCAAACTTGTCAGCTTCGATTTCTTCACGGTGTTGTTTGATGTATTTGTCTAAGATACTGTCCTCAGGCAATACTCCTGCTTCAACCTCTTCATTCTTACGAATGACTTGACCAACAGTCAAGTCTTTTGCTTCGTCAAAGTCGAATTGTGGTTCTTGATGTCCTTTTTTATGACGATCACGTCTTTTCTTACTCATGAGTTCACCTTTCTATTTTTGCCTCTTGGCGTTTGACACGCTGACCAAAGTATTGATACAAATCCACTTTTAAGGTCCCGTTATAGAGTTTTCGCTTTTTATCAGCTGGACTTCCGTACTTACTTTCAAAAGCTTCGTCACTCGTCAGGATAAACTTACTCCACGTTTTCAGTGGTGCAAAGACTTGTCCCATCTCAGCATAGAGTTTGGTAACTCCTGCATCATCAGACAAGCGTTCCCCATATGGTGGATTGGAAATGATAACGCCATTAATCTTGTCAGTACGCAAGTCCTGTACCCGCATTTGCTTAAAGGTAATATCACCTGCAACGCCTGCTGCTTGAGCATTTGCCTTGGCAATTTCCACCATGCGAGCATCGATATCACAGCCCATAATGTCCAGCTCAAGTTCACGATCAATTCTCTTAGCCGCCTCTGTGCGAACTTCCTGGATTAACCGATCGCTGACCCAGTTCCATTCCTCAAAAGCAAAGGAACGGCGAAGGCCTGGCGCCATCTTTCTGGCAATCATAGCCGCCTCGATACAGAAAGTTCCTGAACCACAGGTCGGATCAATCAAGGGCTTGTCTGGATACCAGTTAGAGAGTTGTAAAATGGCCGCTGCCATATTTTCCTTGATAGGCGCTCCACCCTTTTCCGTACGATAACCACGTTTAAAGAGACTGGAGCCTGTCGTGTCAATCATGACCGTTGCCACATCTTTCAGGATAGATACCTCAATCTTAAACTCGGGACCAGTTTCCATCAAGGGAACTCCTTCTGGGCGGGCATAGTGTTTTTGTAATTTCTTCACAACAGCCTTCTTAGAAATAGCCTGAACACTGGGCTCGTTGTGGAGTTTAGACTTCACACATTTTGCCTTTGATATCGGGAAACGTGCTCCTAACGGAAGATAGTTTTCCCAATCTAGAGCAAAAACACCTTGAAAAAGCTCTTCAAAGGTCTTAGCTGGAAAGCTTCCAACTACAATCTTGATGCGATCCGCTGCACGAAGCCAAAGATTGGTCTCAATGATTGCCTTCACATCTCCTTGGAAGCGGACGCGCCCATTTTCAACCTGGCAATCATAACCAAGGTCTCGCACCTCGCGTCCAACGACAGCCTCAAGACCCGCCGCAGCAGTTGCGATTAAATTAAATTGTTCTTTCATTTCTAGTCTTGCAAGACCTTTCTCTCGTTCACTTTAAAAAATGAGGTTGAGAAAGATTTCTCAGCCCCAACCTATATGCAATTTTCTATAAGCCATGTTTTGTTCCAGAAGTGACTAGGACCACTTCCTTCGATAATCATCTGTCTACCACTAACAGCATAAATCTGCTAGCAGTCAGAGTACTACGTTCGTTTCCGTGCACTCCATGCCCCGACCAAAATTTGGGTTGCTAGCTTGAGGGGTTTACCGCGTTCCACTCTCTCTGTTTCCAGAAAGACTCCGTCACTGTGGCACTTTCAAGCCTATTCTGACCTATCCGAAGACTTAGCCATTTCGACTGCCGTAACGATTTCTCGTCCCTAGGCTTATGGATTCGCCTAGCACAAACACTACAGGCATCACAGCCTGTGCTAGCATGGACTTTCCTCATGAAAAGAGAACCTCTTCACGCGATTATCCAAAAATTGCACTCATTCCTTAGTCGATTATAAATCTTGGTTGTCTAAGATTTGCTTACCAAATACTTCTTTTTCGAGACGATTTAAGCGTTTCAAAATATCAAAGTTTGTCATTGAAGTAGAAGCTGTTACTTCAATAGAGTCTGGTTGAGTTGGCGCTACCTGTGGTTTATGAGATAACTCTTCCTTCAAATCAGCAATCTCTTGACGAAGAGATTTGACCAAAGCTGCATAAGTCTCATAATCCTTAATCACATCATCAAGGAATTCATCCACTTCTGCTTTGCTATATCCACGAACTTCACGTCCGAAGTCTTGTTCAAAAATATCTTTTGCTGAAAATATAATACTTACCATCTCTCTCTCCATTCTGGGTTACTAGTATTATTATATAAAAAAAGACAAGTAAAAATCAAGGTCAAAGGCTTACTTTTCAGAAAAATTTTCTACTATTTCATTCAAGTCCTCAAATGTTAATCTTCTTGTAACATAGTCCGCTTGATTTTTCATCATTTGGTAAAAATATCGTAACTTGGTTTCGTTTTCTTCGTCGTAAAAAAGGTAACAAGTATCTGTATTTTCCAGCAGAAATTTCTGATAATCACGTAATTGTCCCTTGTGCTCATATTGTGGATAGGCGTATTTGACAAAATCAACCTGCTTGAACTCACTCAATTTCGCTTGATTTGCTTCATTCCAATTACTGCCATGGGTTTCAAAATCAAAAATGGTCGCCAGTTGAAATCCATAGTCTGCTTTCATGTCTTTTGCTACCTGAAGCGCCCAGTACTCAAAGCCCAAAGTCCCTGTAAAGACAAGCCAGGTCACCCCATCCTCTGCTAGACGTTCCAGGTCTCTCCGAATGGCTGTTTTGATAATATCAACGCGAATATCCTTGTCATTAAAGAGACCAAGGTCCAAGGCTGAATACCCTAAAATCAAGGCTGATGTCATTTTTAACCCTTTCTTTGTAAATTTATGATATAATAGAGTGATGTTATTGTACCAATAAGGAGAATTATGGTCAACTATCCACATAAAATTTCATCTCAAAAGAGACAAGCACCCCTGTCACAAACTAAAAATTTCGCAAATCGGGGAATGTCTTTTGAAAAGATGATTAATGCTACGAACGACTACTATTTGTCGCATGGGTTAGCTGTTATTCACAAGAAACCGACTCCCATCCAAATAGTACGTGTCGACTATCCCCAACGAAGTCGAGCCAAGATCGTTGAAGCCTACTTTAGACAAGCTTCAACTACTGACTATTCAGGGGTTTATGATGGATACTACATCGACTTTGAAGCAAAGGAAACCAGGCAAAAACATGCGATTCCGATGAAGAATTTTCATCTCCATCAGATCCAGCATATGGAACAAGTCCTTGCCCAGCAAGGAATCTGCTTTGTACTCCTTCACTTTTCTTCTCAGCAAGAAACCTACTTATTGCCGGCTATTGACTTGATCCGTTTCTATCATCAGGATAAGGGACAGAAGTCAATGCCACTTGGATATATTCGAGAAAATGGATATAGGATTGAGCCTGGTGCCTTTCCTCAAATTCCCTACCTCGACATTATCAAAGAACATTTACTAGGTGGTAAAACAAGATGAACAAACAAACTTTTCTGCGAATAGCTAAGTATGTCAGTATCAGTCTCTTAACTGTATTTATCGCAGCTGTAATGCTTGGTGGAGGTCTCTTCCTCTACTATGTTAGCAAAGCTCCAGAACTTTCTGAAAGTAAACTAGTCGCTACAACGTCAAGTAAGATCTACGATAGCAATGACGAGCTTATCGCTGACCTTGGATCGGAACGTCGGGTCAATGCCCAAGCAAACGAAATACCGACCGATTTGGTCAACGCTATTGTTTCGATTGAAGACCATCGTTTCTTTAATCACCGTGGGATTGATACTATCCGTATCCTAGGTGCTACCTTACGAAATCTTCGTGGTGGCGGAGGCCTTCAGGGGGCTTCAACTTTGACGCAGCAGTTAATCAAGTTAACCTATTTCTCTACGTCAACTTCTGACCAAACCCTTTCTCGTAAGGCTCAGGAAGCTTGGTTAGCCGTTCAGCTAGAACAAAAAGCGACTAAACAAGAGATCTTGACCTACTACATCAACAAGGTTTACATGTCAAACGGTAACTACGGAATGCAGACTGCTGCCCAAAGTTACTATGGCAAGGATCTCAAAGATTTAAGTATTCCTCAACTGGCTCTCCTTGCCGGGATGCCTCAGGCTCCAAACCAGTATGATCCCTACTCGCATCCAGAAGCTGCTCAAGAACGTCGTAATCTCGTCCTCTCTGAGATGAAGGGACAAGGTTACATTACAGCTGAGCAATATGAAAAAGCGATTAATACTCCGATTACAGATGGACTTCAAAGTCTAAAATCGGCTAATAGTTATCCTCCATACATGGACAACTATCTCAAAGAGGTAATCGATCAAGTCGAACAAGAAACAGGCTACAATCTCTTAACGACTGGTATGGACGTCTACACCAACGTTGATCCTAAAGTTCAACAACATCTCTGGGATATCTACAATACCGACGAGTATGTGAACTATCCAGATGATGAAATGCAAGTAGCTTCAACGATTGTGGATGTGACAAACGGGAAAGTCATTGCTCAGTTAGGTTCTCGTCACCAATCAAGCAATGTTTCCTTCGGAATCAACCAAGCTGTTGAAACCAACCGTGACTGGGGCTCTACCATGAAGCCGATCACAGACTATGCTCCTGCCTTGGAGTATGACATCTACGACTCAACTGCTTCGATTGTACATGATGTTCCTTATAACTATCCTGGGACAGATACCCCTGTTTACAACTGGGATAGAAGTTATTTTGGAAATATCACCATCCAATATGCTCTCCAACAATCACGGAACGTTACAGCTGTAGAAACCTTGAATAAAGTTGGTTTAGACAGAGCCAAAACCTTCCTAAATGGACTTGGTATTGACTATCCAGATATGCACTATGCAAATGCCATTTCAAGTAATACAGCTGAATCTAACAAAAAGTATGGAGCAAGTAGCGAAAAGATGGCTGCTGCTTACGCAGCTTTTGCTAACGGTGGTATCTACCGCAAGCCGATGTATATCAACAAAATTGTCTTCAGTGATGGCAGTTCAAAAGAATTCTCTGATCCTGGTACTCGTGCCATGAAAGAGACAACAGCCTATATGATGACGGATATGATGAAAACTGTCCTAGCATATGGAACTGGTCGAGGAGCCTACCTCCCATGGTTGCCACAAGCTGGTAAAACTGGTACATCAAACTACACAGATGATGAGATTGAAAACTACGTCAAGAACACAGGTTATGTAGCTCCAGACGAAATGTTCGTTGGCTATACCCGTAAATATTCAATGGCCGTTTGGACTGGTTACTCGAACCGCCTGACTCCTATTGTTGGTGATGGCTTCTATGTTGCTGCTAAGGTTTACCGTTCGATGATGACTTATCTATCTGAAGATGATCATCCTGGCGACTGGACTATGCCAGAAGGACTCTACAGAGGTGGAGAATTCGTCTTTAAAAAAGGTGCACGTCCTGCGTGGACTACTCCTGCTCCTCAGCAAAGTCCAACACCTGAAAGCCCGACAACTGAAAGTCCGACAACTGAAAGCTCTAGCTCAACTTCAGAGACTTCTAGTACACAATCAAGTACAACAACTCCAAATTCGGGTGCGAGCGAGAACAATACTCAACAACCAAACCCAAGAACCAACGTACAAAATCAAACACCTCAAGTACAACCACGAAGACAGTAGTTAAACCTAATTTAAAAGTACTACGAGTACTCCTAGTCATGGTGTTGTCACAGGTCTAGTCACAATCTATTTTGGGGTTAAATGGTTAAAGTTCATATCATTAATTATCACTAAAATCTTCTTCTTTGTTAAGAAAAAACTAGATGATTTTTGGTTAAAACAAGATGTATAACCATCAAGGAGAATTTTAAATTTTGGCAATGAAGTTATATATTCTTGTCTAGACTAAACTCTAATACAAGTCTAATCATTTACTAAAACTTGTTTTATTGTCAATTGTAGTAAAGATTGAATAACACACATCAAGA
>URCN01000006.1:0-36849 GCA_900546335.1 uncultured Streptococcus sp. | reverse complement strand
GACAGCTCCGCCGCCGCCAGCGCGAAGGACTCATGCCGGGCGGCCACTTCAAAGGCTGTATTATGCAGATGCCAAATCAGATTGTCCTTATTGTCTACTTGGAGATTATAGTCTCTTGAGACCTGATCTACTAGGTCGCCCAATAACTGATACGATTTTTTTACATAGCTGTCTGTTTTTGCATGGTTGAGAAATACTTCTTCATCTATGAAAAACATTTTTTGAAAATAGGATACAAACAGTTGACCTATCACTTCTTTATTCAGAGAGATATGATATTCAGAATCAAAGCTCGCTACAATCTCTTCGATTTCTTCTGCCTCCATGAAAGATTCCAACAAATGATTGTTAAAAGAATTTTTCTCAACTTCCAAGAAATGACCAAACTTTATTCGGTATAAATTTGTTACGAGGAGTAACTTTAACATTCGTTGAGTAGCGAAATTGACTGGAAATGCAGTTTCTTTATAGACCAGTGCCAACAGCTTACATAAAGGTTCTACAGAAAAAGCTTCAAAGGGCCATTCAAGGAAATAATATTTCTCTGAAAAATACTGGGCAAAAAAGTAACGGATATCAATCTCATTTCCAGTGATTCGAACTGGATTGAGGCTAATTTCAAAACGATATTGCTTCTTAATAATTTTATTAATATGACGGATGATACGGTAAAGAGAGGAAGAACTGATATAAAACTCTTTGCAAATACTATCAGTATCACATCCTTCATTAAAGAAGATAAATTCTAAAATTGAAAAGTGGGTTGAATGCTTAAAAAAATGATGATAGACCATCTCAATATCACTATCATCGGTATTAATGATACGGATGCCGTTTGTTGAGGAATGAAATATCAAGTCAGGAAAGGAAGACCTGACCTGGGACAAGTCATCTTTTACAGAACGTTCTGCACAGTGCAATAATTCTGCTAGTTCCGAAATATGAAACCAGCGTTTGTTTTCAAATAGTAATTCTAATAATTCTAATTGTCTGTGACTTTTTTTCGATAATAAATCTCTCATGAATAGCTTTTCTCTCTTTATAATAAACTAAACGATTGCCTATCAATCTTCATGCAATTATACCATATAGAGTGCATTTATCCTCTTACAACGACTTTTGCTTGTCATCAAAAGACTAGTCTAATCCCTTAGAAACCCAGTAGCATCAAGATTTTCTTATTTATTTGTACCTGTGGTGTGTTTTTATAATACGTAATTTAAGACAAATTATTACCCTTCCATACTTAAATATTATATAATTAATTTAATCAAAGAAATTGATTTTCTGAAATTGATTTTCTGAAATTGATTCTTTGATTTAGAAATAGAAAAGGAGGATACACTATGTTGTGGTCCATTATTGTAGGAGGTCTTATTGGTCTCGCCGCTGGTGCAATCACTAAAAAAGGTGGTTCAATGGGATTGATTGCAAATATCTTTGCAGGTCTTATCGGTTCGTCTGTAGGGCAATCACTTCTAGGAAGCTGGGGACCTTCATTGGCTGGAATGGCTATTATTCCGTCAATCGTAGGTGCAGTGATTGTTGTTGCAGTCGTTTCATTTCTATTTGGTAAAAAATAAGCATTACCTAATAAGAAATTAAAAGTGATAAGCCATAATTTTGAATTCTTTAGACGGGTAAAATTATGGTTTAAGCTTTTCATTTGAAAGGATTTAATATGTCAAAATCAAAGAAAATATTGTTACTTATTTTCTGTATCTTAATCTTGACTATTTTCCTTCCTATTCTCATAGATTATCATCAGGTCAGTGATTTAGGAATCCACTTATTCAGTTGGAGAGAACTCTACGCTGAATTCCTGATTGCTAGATATGTCTTTTGGGGGACACTTGTCCTATCTGTTTTAGTGTTAATTTCAATCTTAGTGATACTCTTTTATCCTAAACAATATCTAGAGATCCAATTAGAAACTCAAGAAGATACATTAAAACTAAAAAATTCAGCTATCGAAGGCTTTGTTCGATGTTTGGTTATTGATCATCAGTTGATGAAAGAACCAACGGTCCATGTAAATAGCCGCAAAAATAAATGTTTCGTTACTGTAGAAGGTAAAATTCTTCCTTCAGACAACATCTCAAATCGATGTCTAGTCATTCAGAATGAAATAACTCATGGATTAAAGCAGTTCTTTGGTATTGAACGTGAGGTAAAACTTGAAGTTAAAGTAAAAGAAGTTGAACCTCCAAAAACGACCAAAAAGACTGTTAGTCGTGTAAAGTAAGGAAGTAAAAATGGAATGGTTTAAAAAATATCAGTATCCAATTATTGCAGGTTTAGTAGGTGTCATTCTCGCTTGCTTTATCTTATCCTTTGGCTTTTTCAAAACACTATTTGTACTAATTTGTGGAGCCTTAGGAGCATTTGCTGGATACTATGTTAAGGAAAAATATTTAAATAAATAAAGGAGTCTCGTATGTCAAACGTAGATAAAAATGTAGAAAAAAAAGATGTCGCTGTTGTTTCTCAAGATGTTAAAGGGGAACTCACTTATGAAGATAAAGTCATCCAAAAAATCATTGGTCTTTCACTTGAAAAAGTACCTGGACTTTTGGATGTTGATGGAGGATTCTTCTCTAATCTAACAGAAAAAATCATCAATACAGATAATGTCACTCATGGTGTCAATGTTGAAGTTGGGAAAGAGCAAGTTGCAGTTGACTTGAACATTGTTGTTGAGTACCAAAAGAATGTCCCTGCTTTGTACAAAGAAATCAAAGATGTTGTCGTATCACAAGTTACAAAAATGACTGATCTAGAAGTAGTTGAAGTCAATGTGAATGTTGTTGATATCAAAACGAAGGAACAGCATGAAGCAGATTCAGTTAGCCTCCAAGACCGAGTAACTGACGTGGCTTCTTCAACAGGAGAATTTGCTTCAGAACAATTTGAAAAAGTGAAATCTGGTATCGGTTCAGGTGTTGCTGCTGTTCAAGAAAAAGTAGGCGAAGGTGTTGAAGCCGTTAAGGGCGAAGCAAAGGAAAATGCTCGCGTACACTAATTCACCTAATCAAAATCAATCAATTTAAAGGAGGCAGAATCATGTCAACAGAAGAAAAATTAAACCAAGCAAAAGGTTCCATTAAAGAAGGTGTCGGCAAAATGATCGGCGATGAAAAAATGGAAAAAGAAGGAACAGCTGAAAAAGTTGTTTCTAAAGTAAAAGAAGTTGCTGAAGATGCAAAAGACGCTGTCGAAGGCGCTATTGAAGGTGTGAAAAACATGCTTCACAAAGATGAAAAATAAGGCTAAACGTTAATTGACCTTTTCATTATAGTAGTCAAAAAGAGGACCGTAAATGTCCTCTTTTTTTGTAGATCGGATTCTAAACACGCTTCCCATTTTTCGTTAAAAGAGATTCTTAACAGGAAAGGCTCTGGTTTCAGGGCTTTTTTGCTTACTTAAAATATTATCTCCCTTTTAAAGAAAGAAAATTTAAAAGCTTGCACACTACTAGACTGGCTTATTTATCCACCACTTGAGCCTCAAATTGGGCTGGTTGGTTGTCTACATTGGTAATGGTTATCGTGTAGGGCTTGTTATTGGTGGCATCAAACACTTTTTCACCTTGGTAACTCACAACAACTCCATCTTTTTCTAAATAAATATCTGCTTGCTTGTTTGGAAGTTCTTCATCCTCCTTGTCGAAACCATGGCTTTTTATAATTTTTTGTTCCTCTACTCCATAGTAAACATCGCCGTTTCTCTCACTCCAAACATCAGAGCCAGTTAATTTAATTCTGATTGAATCATTTTTCTTCAAGATGAAGATTGAATAGTATTCCAAATCTTGTGTTCTGGGATTTACTCTTAAGCTGACGGATTGACCAGGTTGAAGAGTGTATTTGCCATAATTCAAAACTGAAAAGACAAACCAGACTAGCAGCAAACTATACAAGACTCCTATAATCATTCGTGAGCGTCTACTCTTAAACAAACGTAAAAGTAACACTAAAGAGACAATAAAGAGCAATTCTGTAAATATTTTATCCCTCCTTTCTCATCATCGTTGACATCCTGAACAGAGTCTCGCATCCATATCTCACTAGCAACATCAAGCATACAAAGTCTGATACATCTTAGCTAGAAAAGCTTTCAACTCTTTTTGAACAATCTTTAACAGGCGTTCTTCTTCGGCTTGAGAGATGTTCACACTTTCTTTTTTTTGATTACTAATATAAGAATAGTAACTACGTTTTAGGGTTAATTGATTGTCTAAAATATAGTAGGCATTTATTTTTTCCTCATTTACCATTGTTTCAAATAAAACAGAGACTTCATCCCTGGCAGGATTCACAATTTTCAAATCAATGTCTCCTTTTATCCCTATGGAGTCAATTCCTCCATCCAAGCGGATGGCACCGTCGGGAGGAACAATATAGCCTGCTTTTCGCATGTCAGACGCATATTTTCCTGAATCCATTAAATGTTGTAAGACAGCTATATTGTCCTGTTCTTCAAAGGAAACCTTTAATTGGAAGCGTTCTTGGTGGTTTTGATACTGAAAATATAGATTGATGCCAACAACTAGGGCAAGTACAGAAGCGAGCAAGATTCGTATTTTTCTAGGTCTCGACATTTTATCTCCTCTATCTAAGAAATCATAGAAGTCTTGTTTCTAACTTTGAAAGGTAACTGCCTTATCCTCGGATATCCTTGAGACTCTAACTCAAGTAACTGCTATCTACCCTTTTTCATGATGTATTTTCGTATAGGTGTTTCAACCATTTGAACGATTTCAAATCCTTCTTTTTGGTAAAGATTGTAAGCTGTTTGATTTGCCTCGTAGACATTTAGAGAAATACTATCTATATCTCCATTTTCAAAGGCCAAACTAACAAATTTCCTTAAAGCCTGGCTACCTAAGCCTTGCCCCTGTTTCTGGGGGTTGATAAAAAATCTCCCGATATGAAGATTCCTGTCTTCTAGCCTGATTTTCTGGATAAGCCCCACAAACTCTTGTCCATCAAAGATTGAAAAGATTCCTTCCAAATCTTGCAAGATTTGAATTGTTAAGGGAAAAGGAATCATTGGTCCCATCCATTGTTCTTGAAAGGATTTGCCAAGGGAGTTGGACCATTGGCATATGAGCTGAGCGTTTTCTATGCTCACATTTTCTTCAAAACGAATCATCATCTTGACCTCACCACCTTATCTATGTTTCTCCATTATACTACTTCTCCTATTTTTTACGAATAGATAAGTATGATTGATCTTTATTTTTTTCTTGTTGGGAGCATTCTCGCTTCCTTTCTAGGTTTGGTCATCGACCGTTTCCCAGAGCAATCCATTATTCGACCAGCTAGCCACTGCGATTCCTGTCAGACTCACTTGTGTCCATTAGATTTGATTCCTATCCTTTCGCAGGTGGTTAATCGTTTTCGCTGTCGCTACTGCAAGGTTCGCTATCCATTCTGGTATGCCCTCTTTGAATTGGGCTTGGGATGCCTCTTTCTGTCTTGGTCTTGGGGCTTTCTTTCCTTGGGGCAAGTCGTCCTTATCACTGCTGGTTTGACCTTGGGCATCTACGACTTTCGTCATCAGGAATATCCCTTACTAGTCTGGCTGACGTTTCACCTAATCCTCATGGCTTTCTGTGGTTGGAATCTGATTATGCTCTTCTTCCTTGTACTCGGAATCATGGCCCATTTTATCGATATTCGCATGGGAGCAGGTGATTTTCTCTTTCTAGCATCTTGTGCGCTTGTCTTTAGTGTGACCGAATTACTGATCTTGATTCAGTTTGCTTCTGCGACAGGGATTCTAGCCTTTCTCCTACAAAAGAAAAAGGAAAGACTTCCTTTTGTACCTTTCCTCTTACTTGCTACTTGTGTGATTATTTTTGGTAAGCTACTGCTTGTTTGATAAAGTCCTCAATCGGCTCTCCTTGGTGGAGAGCTTTTACAATTTTCGAACCGACGATAACGCCATCTGACACCGCATTGAAGCGTTCCACATCATCCTGACTAGATACGCCAAAACCTGTCAAAACTGGGATATCGGCCACTTGATGCAATTGTGCCAAGTGCTTGTCCAAGTCTGCACGGTAATTGCCTGATTTTCCTGTCACCCCATTGATGGCAACGGCATAGACAAAGCCTTCCGCTCCCTTGATCAACTCTTTCTGACGCTCAATCCCTGTCGTCAAACTAACTAGGGGAATTAAAGCGATATCTGTGTCTGCCAAAAAAGGCTCCACAAAGTTGGCATGTTCATGAGGCAGGTCTGGGATAATCAATCCCTTAACGGCTGTATCTGTCAGATCTTTGACAAATTTCTCCACACCGTACTGAAAGAGGGGGTTAAAGTAGGTCATGATGACAAGTGGCACCTCAGTCTGAATGGTTTTCAAGGTTTCAACCAAAGTCTGGGTAGAAGTCCCGCGAGCTAGACTGCGCAAGCCTGCTTCTTCGATCACAGGTCCATCTGCAACTGGGTCTGAAAAGGGAATGCCCACTTCGATGGCAGAAACACCCAAATCTTCTAAAAAGTGGATTGTTTCTCCTAGACCATCCAAACCTTTCTCGTGGTCTCCAGCCATGATATAGGGAACGAAAATTCCTTTTCCAGCTGCTTTGATAGCATTCAATTTTTCTGTTAGAGTCTTAGGCATGACCTTCTCCCTTCTTTGCTGCATCAGCTTCCAAGCGGTCTTTGACTTGAACTACATCCTTGTCCCCACGACCAGATAGGCAGACAATCATGGACCTGTCTGGTCCGAGTTCTTTGGCCAATTTCACTGCAAAAGCGATAGCATGGCTAGATTCCAAGGCTGGGATAATCCCTTCCACACGAGACAAGAGTTGGAATCCTTCCAAGGCTTCCTCGTCTGTCACAGGGACATAACTGGCACGTTTGATATCGTGATAGTGAGAATGTTCTGGACCGATACCAGGATAGTCCAAACCTGCTGAGATAGAGAAGGCTTCAAGAATTTGACCATGAGCATCTTGGAGAACATCCATGAGGGAACCGTGAAGGACACCTGGACGACCCTTGGTCAAGGTAGCTGCGTGGTACTCTGTGTCCACACCAAGTCCTGCTGCTTCAGCCCCATACATAGCTACTGACTCATCTTCCACAAATGGATGGAAGAGTCCAATAGCATTAGAACCACCACCAACACAGGCTACTAGGGCATCTGGTAGATTTTCACCTGTCAAGTCGCGGTACTGTTGTTTGGCCTCCTTACCGATGACACTTTGAAAGTCACGAACTATTTCTGGGAAAGGATGAGGCCCCAAGGCAGAACCAAGGATATAGTGGGTATCATCGATATTAGCCACCCATGAACGAAGGGCTGCATTGACTGCGTCTTTGAGCACGCGCGAACCATCTGTTACAGCTTCCACCTTGGCTCCTAAAAGCTCCATGCGGAAAACATTGAGGGCTTGACGTTTAACATCTTCCTCACCCATATAGATAGTACATTCCATGTTGAAAAGGGCTGCAGCTGTTGCAGTTGCCACACCGTGCTGACCAGCACCTGTTTCAGCGATAATTTTCTTTTTGCCCATTCGTTTAGCGAGGAGAACTTGTCCCAAGGCATTGTTAATCTTGTGAGCCCCTGTATGGTTGAGGTCTTCCCGTTTGAGATAAATCTTGGCTCCGCCAATATGCTGGGTCAAGTTTTTTGCGTAGTAAAGAGGCGTTTCACGTCCTACATACTGGCGCAAAAGTTGGTTTAATTCCTCTTGGAAACTTGGGTCCGCCTGACTTTCACGGTAGGCCTTCTCCAACTCCAAAACTGCTGTCATCAATGTTTCTGGGACAAAACGTCCACCGAATTTCCCGTAAAATCCATCTTTATTTGGTTCTTGATATGCCATGTTTTACCCTCTCTATAAATCTTCTAATCTTTTCATGATCTTTTTGTCCGTTTGATTCTACTCCACTTGATACATCTACTGCATAGGGAGTAAAGTGTTGAATTACTTTTGCTACATTGTCTTCCTTAAGCCCACCAGCGATAAAGAAAGGCTGAGCTAGTCCTGTCGTATCCAGTTGACCCCAGTCAAAAGTCTGGCCACTCCCTGCCACAGGGGCATCAAAGAGTAAATAGTCTGCCTGAGAATGAGGGACATGACCATTTCCATCCACCTGCACCGCCTGAATGCTGGCACAAGGCAAATCCTCAAACAAATCATCTGCTACCTGACCGTGAACTTGAACCAAGTCCAAGCCAACTTTTTCAATCGCTTCTAGCAGTTGAGCTCGACTTGGTGAAACAAATACACCAACCTTTTTTACATCTACAGGAATGAGCTTTGCCAGCTCTGTAGCCTCTTCCAAGGTCACCTGTCTTTTACTAGGTGCAAAGACAAAACCAATGTAATCTGCCCCTGCTGAAATGGCTGTCTCCACCGCTTCTTTGGTCGATAGTCCACAAATCTTAACCTTTGTCAATCTGCAACTCCTTGATTCTCTGGGCTACATCTTCTGCCTGCATGAGCGCTGTTCCCACCAAAATTCCGTTAAAGTATGGTGCTACTCGTTCCGCATCCTGCCCTGTGAAAATGGCAGATTCAGAAATGTAATAACGATCTTCCTTAAAGTGCTGGGCCAAGTCTACACTAGTCTGCAAGTCGACTTCAAAGGTGGTCAAGTTGCGGTTATTAACCCCAATAATCTCAGCACCAAGCCTGTGGGCCACTTCTAGTTCAGCTAGATTGTGAGTCTCCACCAAGACTTCCAAACCAAGCTCTGTCGCGTAGTCATAGAGTTCCTTGAGGCGTTCTTCTGACAAGGCCGCGACGATGAGCAAGATAACTGTCGCCCCTGCATTCCGAGCTCGGATGATTTGCTTTTCATCGATGATAAAGTCCTTGTTGAGCGTTGGAATGTTTACCTGACTGGAGATCTCACGTAAATAATCCAAATGCCCTTTAAAGAAAACTTCATCTGTCAAAACCGAAATCATCACTGCGCCGTTCGCTTCATAAGTCTGGGCC
Organism: uncultured Streptococcus sp.; assembly: GCA_900546335.1. Classification (GTDB taxonomy): domain Bacteria; phylum Bacillota; class Bacilli; order Lactobacillales; family Streptococcaceae; genus Streptococcus. The sequence goes on along the minus strand of URCN01000006.1, from coordinate 27,877 downwards.
TGTTGCACAATATCCACATCGAGATTGATATCTCCCAAACTAGGGCTAGCCTTCTTGACCTCAGCGATTACCTGCAAACGGTCCCGGTGATTCTTCAAAAATTCTGCCAAGTGATAGGTCTGGCGCAAGGGCTGGACTTCCTCCAGCTCCATTTTCTCGACCTCACGCGCCTTCTGCTCCAAGATTCGTGCTAAAAATTCCTGACTCATTTTTGGTACTCCTGTAACAGTCTGAGTTTTTCAAGGGCCTTGCCACTAGCAATCACTTGACGGGCCAAGGCTACTCCTTCCTTGATACTAGCTACCTTACCATTAGCATAGAAACCAAGACCTGCATTTAAAACTGTCGTTTCCAAGAATGGACTTGGTTCGTTATGAAGAACGCTGAGCAAAATTTCTGCATTTTCCTGAGCATTGCCTCCACGGATATCTTCAATAGCGTAGCGTTCCATCCCCAAATCCTCTGGAGTGAAGCTTGACAAGGTGATTTCGCCATTGTCAAGAAGAGCAATCTTGGTTGTTCCGTTCAAGCCAGCTTCATCCAGCCCTTCTGGTCCAGTAACCACGATGGCACGTTTGCGACCCATATTTTTCAAAACCTGAGCTGTACTTTCTAGAAGTTCTGGACGACTAATCCCAAGAAGCTGTGTTTCCAAAGCCATTGGGTGAATCAGTGGACCAGTTAAGTTCATAATCGTTGGAATTCCTAGTTCCAAACGTGCTGGCATGATGTATTTCATAGCTGGGTGCATATTTTTAGCAAAGAGAAAGACGATTCCAGTTTTATCGAAAACCTTACCTAGTTCAGCTGGTTTGAGGTCAAGATTGATGCCCAATGCTTGAAGGACGTCTGCAGAACCCGATTTAGAAGAAATCGAACGGTTACCGTGCTTAGCCATATGAATCCCGCCACCAGCCAAGACAAAGGCTGCAGTTGTGGAAATGTTAAAGCTGAAGGACTTGTCCCCACCTGTACCGCAGTTATCCATAGCGTCATGGATCTCAGTTGGAATGTGTTGGGCATGTCCTCTCATGACTTGTGCAATGGCTGTACGCTCTTCAGGTGTTTCGCCCTTCATCTTAAGGGCCAAGAGAAGAGAAGCAATCTGAGCTTCGGTTACGCGCCCAGTTACGATACGCTCAATGACATCCGTCATTTCCACACCTGATAAATTTTCAAATTTTGCTAATTTTTCAATAATCTCTTTCATCCTAGTTTCCTCACTTTACAACTTTTTCGATAAAATTCCGAATAGAAGACAAGCCATCTGGCGTTCCGATACTTTCTGGATGGTACTGGAAGCCATAAATCGGCAGGCTTTTGTGTTGAATTCCCATAATAGCTTGGTCATCAGTCGAACGAGCTGTCACTTCAAAGTCTTCAGGCATTTCTTCAATCAAAATACTGTGATAACGCATGACTGGACGACCATCCTCAATGCCTTGATAGAGAACAGATGGCGCTTCAAAGTTGATATGGCTCTGTTTCCCATGCATGACTTTTGGAGCCAAGCCTAGCTTCCCACCAAAGACTTCTGCGATAGCTTGGTGACCCAAACAAATACCTAGAATTGGCTTCTTACCTGCAAAGTCACGAATCATGTCTTCCATCTTTCCGGCATCCACTGGCCAACCAGGACCCGGAGAAAAGACTAGACCATCTGCTTTTTCAGCTTCTTCATACAGCTTGGGATCATCATTTCTCAAAACCTGCACTTCTGCAAAATTCCCAATGTATTGGGCCAAGTTATAGGTAAAGGAATCATAGTTGTCAATCAATAAAATCATGGTCTTAGTTCTCCAATTCTAGTCATAGATTTAGCCTTGTTAATGGTTTCTTGGTATTCGTTTTGGGCAATAGAGTCATAGACAATCCCTGCCCCAGCCTGAACATAGGCTGTTTGATTTTTGAGAATCATAGTTCGGATGGCGATGGCGAAATCCATATCACCCGTCGAAGACAAGTAGCCGATTGCTCCTGCGTATACGCCGCGTTTTTCTGTTTCCAGTTCATAGATACGTCTCATGGCCCGAATCTTAGGTGCCCCTGAAACTGTTCCAGCAGGAAGTGTAGCTTTCAAGGCATCCATAGCAGTGAGTTCTGGAAGCAAACGTCCCTTGACCACGCTGGTCAAATGCATGACATAGCGGAAGAGCTCCACTTCCATATACTTGGTGACTTGGACACTTGCCGTTTCAGAGATGCGGCCAATATCGTTACGCCCCAAGTCTACCAACATCCGATGTTCTGCTGTTTCCTTCTCATCAGAAAGCAGATCAGTTGCCAAAGCTTTGTCCTCTTCATCCGTAGCTCCTCTTGGTCGCGTACCTGCAATCGGATTGGTAGTTACGATGCCATTTTTGACAGAAACCAAACTTTCTGGACTAGCACCGATAATTTGATAATCCCCAAAATCATAGAAATAGAGGTAATTAGATGGGTTGGTCACGCGGAGATTTCTGTAGAAGTCAAATGGATTTCCAGTAACTTCTGCTGAGAAACGTTGACTGAGCACGCATTGGAACATATCCCCGTTACGAATCAAGTCACGAGCGGTTTCCACCATTTCCTCAAACTTCTGAGGAGCGATATGCGGTTTGAAGTTCAGCGGAGATAGATCCAAATCTTCAAATTCATTTGGAGCAGGAATGCGTAATTCCTCAAGCACTTGGTTCAAGGCTTCTTCCAAATCTTCTTGACTGCGATCACTATAGAGAGCATCCTCGATGACATGGATTTTTTCCTTCTTATGGTCAAAGACCATATAACTCTCATAGACAAAGAAATGCATATCTGGTGTCCCAATGGTATCTTCAGGGATTTGACCAATTTCTTCATAAAGAGAAATCATATCGTAACCGACAAAGCCAATGGCTCCCCCACCAAAAGGGAGGTCTGAATGGTGCTGGCTCTTATGAGTCACTTCATAAAGGAAATCCAAAGGATCCCGATCAATCACTTGCCCATTTTGATAAAGGACTCCATTTTCAAACTTAATCTCAAAAACAGGATTATAAGCTAGGATAGAAAAACGAGCGGTTTCCTTGTCTCTCGGAATACTTTCTAGGATAACCTTGTGTTGCCCCTTTAGGCGCATATAAGCCAAGATTGGTGATAAGACATCTCCATGAATGATTCGTTCCATTGTAATTTCCCTTTCAGTCAATAATTTATAGACTTTTAGTCTTAATTTCTTACCTTTTTTCTATTTCCCTTAAATAGTGCGGACGGGAGGTAAAATTATCCAGTGGATGATTTTAGAAATCCATGAAATGAAAGACCTAATTTTCGAGCTCCTCGCTCATTCATTTCTAGGCTCAGGCTAAAATAGTTCCCCAAACTATTTTACTCTCAAAAATTCCGTCCTAGAGAAGCATCTTTGCTTCTCTAGGATACCACCATGGCGGGAAATAGCGGTTCAATGATCACTTTGCTCGCAAATATTTTATAGAAATCTATCTAGTGATGAAGCATAATTTAAAACTGATAGCCATATCTACATATCTACGAAAAATATATAAAAATCCCCACGCAAAATAACTTGCGTGAGGACGAAATTCGCGGTGCCACCTCAATTATAGGATTTCTCCTATCTCTCATTCCTGTCTCAGATAGCTCCTGTAACAGGCTGTGCGATAAAGGGCACTTCCTTGAGAATTATGTTTTCTTCTCTCGTTTCAGATGGACCCAACCTTACAGCTTTCTCTGCTTGATTCCAGCAACCACAAGCTCTCTGTGAAAGAAAAGACTGTAATTTTTCCATCTTTTATTTTTTAGCTTCTAGGTAGTCTGCAATCGCAGCTACGTCCTTGTCTCCACGACCAGAGACATTGATGATGATAATCTCATCTTTACTTAGTTTCGGTGCACGTTTAACCGCTTCTGCGATAGCATGCGAACTTTCAATCGCTGGGATAATCCCTTCTGTCTTGCTGAGAAGGAGCAAGGCTTGAACAGCTTCTTCATCTGTCGCTGCTACGTATTCTACACGGCCTGAATCTTTAAAGTAGGCATGTTCTGGGCCAACCCCTGGATAGTCCAAACCAGCTGAGATAGAGTAAACTGGGGCCAGCTCTCCATCTTCCTTAAAGACTGCATAGGTCTTCATACCGTCGACAATTCCGATACTACCTTTTGACATAGTAGCTGCGTGCTTGTCTGTATCCAGTCCGTGACCAGCAGCTTCGACCCCAACCAATTTGACTTCTTCATCAGCCACATACTGTGAAAAAGCACCGATAGCATTAGAACCACCACCTACACAGGCAATGACGTAGTCTGGTAAACGGCCTTCTTTTTCTAAGATTTGACGACGAGATTCTTCACTGATGACCTTTTGGAATTCATGAACAATTGTAGGATAAGGATGAGGTCCTACAGCAGATCCCAAAACGTAGAAGGCTTCAAGGTCATTCATCCATGCTCCAAAGGCTGCATCAACCGCATCCTTAAGAGTTCGTGTCCCCGTTTCAACTGCGTGAACAGTCGCTCCCATCATCTCCATACGGAAGACATTGAGTCGTTGACGCTCCACATCTTCTGCCCCCATGTAGACATCACAAGCCATACCAAACTTGGCTGCAGCAGCTGCTGTCGCAACACCGTGCTGACCAGCCCCTGTTTCTGCAATCACTCGCTTTTTGCCCATACGTTTGGCAAGAAGGATTTGACCTAAAACGTTGTTGAGCTTGTGAGAACCAAGGTGGTTAAGGTCTTCGCGCTTGAGATAAATCTTAGCCCCACCTAAGTGATCTGTCAAACTTTCCGCAAAATAAAGCGGTGTTTCACGACCAGAATAATCCTTCAAGTAATGGCGAAATTCTGCCAAAAACTCTGGATCATCCTTGTATTTGTCAAATGTCACTTCTAACTCATCCAACAAAGCCTGAATCGGCTCCGGTACAAAACTACCACCAAATTGTCCAAAATAACCTTTAGTTGTCATAAATTTTTTCCTCTTTCCATATTAATCCGGCCGTTTTGTTTGCTTTTAGTAGTAGGCAAGGAGCTACAGATAGAACTCAAGTTCATCAAAGCGACTTAACGCCCTAATAAAAGATAAACAAAATGACCGAAAGAAAAAAGCCCACACACAGAATCTACTTCCGTGTGAGGGCGTTGGTAACGCGGTGCCACCTCAATTATAAAGGGACTATTCCCCTTTACATCTCTGCCTTGTCTAACAACAAGTTGCACTGTAAGGTGTGCGCACCGAATTTTCATTGTTTCAAATTCATTTTTAAAATCAGCCCACTTTCACTACTTCCAACCACCTGTTCACAATCACCACAGGCTCCCTGAAGATCAAACATAGTTACTTTTCTGATTTGTTGAGAATATTATATGCTATTGTCCGATTTTTGTCAAGATTTTTTATTATTTTTTTCCAGAACCGAGGATTTCTTCAGAAATTCTCACCAAAGTCTGAACGATGTAATCAACTTCTTCATCGCTTAATTTTGTATGAAGAGGAAGCGTAATTTCATTTTCAAAGAAGGCATAGGCTCTTGGATAATCAGCCATATCGAAACCAAGATTCTTATAGGCTGTCAAGAGAGGAAGCGGTTTATAGTGTACATTACTTGCAATTCCTGCTTTGGCCAATTCTTGGATGATTTGGTTACGCTCTTCTAGGCTAGCACCTTCTAAATGGGTGATGTAGAGGTGGCGTGAAGATTCGACAGTATCAGTCTTGTGTGCCAGTGGGTGAATACGAGTACCCGCAAAACCACGATCATAGCGGTCCACGATGTCCTTACGACGTTGTAGCAAAGCTGGGTAACGATCCAATTGTACCAAACCAATCGAAGCCATGATATCCGTCATGTTGCACTTGTAGGCTGGTGTTACGATATCGTATTCCCATGAACCCAATTGCATCTTGGCAAGAGCATCTTTAGTTTGCCCGTGAAGGGAAAGGATTTGGAACTCCTTGTACATCTCTTCGTCGTCAATCGCTGGATTGACCTTCCAAGTCGCACTTCCTCCCTCAGCAGTTGTAAAGTTCTTAACGGCATGGAATGAGAAGGAAGTAAAGTCAGCGATCGAACCAGCTGGTTGCCCTTTGTAAGTAGATCCCAAAGCATGGGCACTATCAGAGACAATCACGATACGGTTAAAGGTCTTTTGCCACTTACTAGTAGCTGTAAAGAGGTCCCGTTTCTTCTCCACAACTTGGAACAAACGGTCATAGTCGCACACAATCCCTGCAAGCTCTACTGGGATGATAACCTTAGTTTTCTCAGTGATAGCTTGCTCAAGCAAGTCATAGTCCATCTCAAAAGTATCTGCTTGGATATCCACCATGACAGGTGTTGCTCCTACGTGAGTGATAACACTACATGAAGCTGTATAGGTCATAGCTGGAACGATGACTTCATCACCTGGTCCCACTTCCAAAACACGTAAAATCAACTCAAGGGCGGCAGTCGCAGAGTTAAGGCAGACAGTCTTAGGTGTCTGTGTGTATTGGGACAAGCGACGCTCCAGTTCTTTTGTCTTCGGACCTGTTGTGATCCAACCAGAACGAAGGGTATCCGCTACTTCAGCAATTTCAGCTTCGGTAATATCGGGTGGTGAAAATGGAATATTGTAATTTGGCATTGATTTGCTCCTTTTATCTGTACTCATTTTCTCATGACTACATTATTTTAGCACTTCAAACACGGTTTGAAACATGATTTTGATGTCTCCAAGGAAACTAAACTCTCGGAGATAGGCGAGGTTATAGCGCATCTTTTCAGGAAGGACATGCTCTACATAGGCTTGGTCAACTGACAGACCTTTCTCCGTCATTTGACTGATGATAGTATCCTCATCCTTGTAGTTGATGCTGGCTGGAGAGGTAATCCCAGCTGGTAAGAGCAAGGTCGCCATCATTTCAGGGCTATACTGCTCGGTGTAACGTGGCACTTCAGGTCGTGTACCGACAAAGGACATCTCGCCTTTAAGTACATTGACCAGCTGAGGTAGTTCGTCCAAACGCACACGGCGAATGAAATTTCCCACTTTGGTAATACGGCTATCGTTAGCAGAAGTCACCAGACTTCCTTTTTTATCCGCATCCGTTACCATAGTACGGAACTTCCAAATCTTGAACGGACGGTTGTACTGGGTCACGCGCTCTTGCTTGTAAATGACTGGTCCCTTGCTATCCAACTTGATCCAAATGCTCAAGATAAGAAAGATGGGAGAAGTCAAAACTAGCAAAAACAGGGCCAGAACCCAATCCAGGAAACGCTTGAAAATCAGCGAACCCTTCCTTTTAGAGACAAGCTGGTAATAAGACTCAACCTCGCTTGATTGCATTTCCACGGGCAAGTCTTCCCATTTCAGCATGCTGTTTCTCCTTTGTTTTTATTATACTATTTGTCAACATTTTTCATTATACCACAAAATGGAAAAGGCGGTGCAAGAAATCTGTAATTTGAAGGATTTCCTTCTGATGTTCAATGAAAATCAAAGTACAGCTTTGAGGTTGCAGATAAAGCTGACATGGTTTGAAGAGATTTCCAAAGAGTATTAGGACATAGCCCCTGCCTGCAAGCTATACATCTTGTGATAGGTTCCTCCCAAGTCCAAGAGTTCCTCATGGGTTCCACTCTCGATGATGCGCCCCTTGTCCAAAACGTAGATACAGTTGGCGTCTTGGATGGTCGAAAGGCGATGAGCAATAGCAATGGTCGTCCGACCCTGTCTCATCTTAGCTAGGGAATCTTGAACCAAACTTTCTGTTTCCGAATCAATATTGGCTGTCGCTTCATCCAAAATCAGGATTTTAGGTTGACTAGCAACTGTTCTGGCAAAGGCAAGAAGCTGGCGTTGGCCAGTAGAAAAGCTCGAACCACGCTCAGATACAGGTGCATTATAACCCTGCGGAAGCTCCTGAATAAAGGAATCTGCATCGACAAAGGCAGCCGCAGCCTGGACCTGATCATCACTAATGTCTTGGTACATGGCGATATTGGACTTGATAGTCCCATGATAGAGGAAGGGATCCTGCAAGACCAGACCGATGTTCTTTCTCAGCTCTTCCTGACTGTAGTCCCTAATATCCACACCATCCAAGAGAACTCGGCCTGACTGAAATTCATAAAAACGCATGAGGACATTGATAATAGATGATTTCCCCGAACCTGTATGACCTACAAAGGCAATGGTTTCCCCCTTGTTAACTGAAAAAGAAATGTCATCCAGAATCGGGTGTTTGCCATCATATGAGAAACACACATGTTCAAAACGAATATTGCCTTCTGTAATCTTTGCTTGGCTATCCTTTTGAAGGGGTTCATAGGTCCTCTCATCAATCAAGGCAAAAACACGGCCTGCAGAAACCATAGAAGTTTGAAGGGTTGAAAAGTTTTGCGTCACCTCAATCAAGGGGTCAAAGAGACGATTGATGTACTGGATAAAGGCATACATAGTTCCTGCTGTTATTCCCAGATAAAGCCCACGGTAGCCAAAATAGGCCATCAAAACTGCGTAGCCTAGGAGTTTCAACAAACTCATGGCAGGTCTCAAAAAGAGGGCATCCAAGGCTACAGAACGGTTGGCATAGACCAAATGTTCTTGGTTGATTTCATCAAATTCTGCCTGCAGGCGCTTCTCTTGATTAAAGGCCTGGATAATCCTGATTCCCTCGATATTCTCTGCCAGCTTACTATTGATATCTGACAAGAGACTTCTGGTTTTTTCGATGATTTTCACTGACTTTTTCCGATAGAGATTGACCAACAGGAAAATCAAGGGTAGAAAGAGCAGGACTAAAGCTGTCAAACGAAAATCCAGCACCAACATGGTATAAAGGGTTGTTAGAAAAATGAAAACTGCTGAGATAAAGCTGGATAAAATCCCCGAAAACATATCACTGATGGTTTCGGTATCATTTGTCAAACGAGAAACGATGGAGCCTGCTGGCGTCTTGTCAAAGTAAGACATACCCAGTTTCTCCATATTGGCAAAGGCATCGCGACGAATATCTCTAACAATACTGTAGGACACCCGCGCAAAGAGAAGATTCCCGACATACTGGACCAGAGTTTGTAGGATATAAAGACCATAGTAGACCAGCAAAACGGTCACGGCCAGTTGATTAATATTGCTGAGGTACTGATCGATAAAGTGGGAAGCCACAAGGGGAATGACACTTTTAATGACCGTCGTCGCTAGGAGAAAACTGAGTGCCAAAAAGGTCAGGAGGCCGTAGGGCTTGAGATAGGACATCAAGCGCTTCAATACAGCCCATTGTTCTTTCTTATTCTGCATCTTCTTCTCCTTTCATTTCCAACTGCTGAGACTGGTAGGTTTGGGCATACCAGCCATCTAGGACTAGCAGGTCTTCGTGCGTGCCCCGTTCTATGATTTGGCCATTTTGCAGAACCAAAATCAGATCTGCATGGACAACTGCACTGAGGCGATGGGCTGTGATAATGGTTGTCTTATCCCTCCGCGTCTCCTTGAGATTGTCGATGATGGCATACTCCGTCTTGGCATCCACGGCGGACAAGGAATCATCTAGAATCAAGATATCAGGGTCTAAAATCATAGCCCGACTCATAGCCAGACGTTGCTTTTGACCACCTGAAAGACTGACTCCTTTTTCACCGATAACTGTATCAAAGCCCTGAGGCATGTCTACAATATCTTGGTAAACTTGAGCTAGCTTAGTCGCTTCCTCAACTGCTGAAAGGGGCAAGTTCGGATTACCGAAGCGGATATTGTCTAAGATAGAGGTCGCAAAGAGAAACTGATCCTGAGGGACATAGCCCATGAGACTGCGAAGGTCTGTCAGACGATAGTCCCGAATATCATGACCGTTTAGATAAATAGCTCCCTTATCCACATCGTATTCTCGCAAGAGAAGGTTAATCAAGGACGTTTTCCCAGAGCCTGTCTGCCCGACTAAGCCTAGGGTTTGCCCTTTTTCCAGACTAAAGTGAACATCCGTCAGTGTCTCCTCATTTTCAAAGGCAAAGCTGTCAATGGCGTACTCCAAACGTCCATTTTCGATACTGTCCAGAGGACATTCAGGATCTTTTATAGGTGATTCCTGAGATAAAAGATCCTCAATCCGCTGATAAGAAACCTTTCCTCGCTGAGTAATATTAAAGAGGAAACCAATAGCCATAAGAGGCCAGACCAACATATCCAAATAACTGATAAAGGTGACCAGATTCCCAACCGTGATTTGCCCTTTCTGAACCATCAAAGAACCGACCAAGAGGGTTAAGACATAGGATGAACCAACAAACAAGAGAACCATAGGGTCAAAGAGACTATCGTATTTCATGGTTTGCAGGTTCTTCTGGAAGGTCAATTCATTGACTGCCTGAAAGGACTTCAACTCGTCCGCCTGGTAACCGAAAGACTTGGTCACTTTAATACCTGATACGGACTCCTGCACCTTGTTATTGAGTTCAGAAAAGGCGGCTTGCGATTCGCCAAAAGCCTTGTGGGTCTTTCTCCCTAGACGACTGGTCGCATAAGCCATGAAAGGTAAGGGTAGAATGGCAACTAGCGTCATTTGCCACGAAATGCTAAAGAGCATGGTCAGCAAGGTCACCAAAGCCGTGATAGAGGCATCCACGGCAGACATAACACCGCCCCCTGCCAGACGCGTTAGGGCATTGATATCGTTGGTTGCGTGTGCCATCAGGTCCCCAGTCCGATAGGTTTGATAAAAGGCTGGAGACATTTTTGTGAAATGCTCAAACAAGCGAGAGCGCATAATCTGTCCCAAACGGTAGGAAGTCCCAAGGATATACATACGCCAAACATAGCGCAGATAGTACATCCCAAAGGCCGCAAGAAGCAAGTAAAATAGGTCAAGAAGGAGGGCCTGCTGGGTTAATTGCCCTGATGTGATAGCATCAATGACTCGTCCCATAACCATAGGTGGAATGAGATTGAGAACGGAAACCAAAACCAGGGCCACAATCCCGACTAGATAACGGCGTTTTTCTAACTTGAAAAACCACCAAAGTTTTTGAATAATGGACATAACATCCCTTTCTGATTGCAAATAGAAACCTGAGGCCAAGACCCCAGGTTTTTCTTATTCATAGGTTACGACTGTGACGGCACCCTTGTCATACTCAGCGATAAAGATATTGGCCACATTGTCATGCCCTTGTTTGCTGAGATTATCAAGCAACCACTCTTCGCTACGGTCAATATATTCCAAAACATCGACTTGGATCACACCGTCAGTCACAACTGGATACTTAGGATTTTCATCTCCCATTTGGACCACGATGAGTTGGCCATTTTGCTCATGCACAGCTCGTTTGACCTGTTTCATCTGGAAAATTCCTTGGCTACGAAGTTTGAGAGCAACTTCTGCTGCAGACAAACCAACTGAACGACAGGCTTCTGGGTCAATCTGCCCATTTTTGATAAGGAGAGTTGGTTTTCCATCAATCAAGCGTTTGACAAAACGAACATTGTTATTGAGCCACTTGAGGGTCAAGACCAAAATCGTCCACATCATCAAAATCACTGCGTACTGCAGAATGCTAATAGAACTATTGTAAATCACCCCACCGATAATACCACCGAGAACATAGTTCTGAATTTGGTCTGTCGCAGAGTTAGGCGCCAGATTTCCCTTTCCTGTCACATTGATAACAAAAACAAGCGAGAAAAGACCCAAGGCCAGTTTGATTAAAATTTCCATATAATTGAGTGTCATTTATTTACCTCCACCAATTCAATAGCGTCTGTTTGATGCAATTCTAATTTCTCTAAAAGATACTTGTCTGGTTGGCTCCCGTTCATGGCGCGGTAGAAATTTGGACCTACCTTGACAAGCGCTCCATCAGTGGCTGCAGAAGTATTGACATAAACTTCTGATTTATCCACTCCCAAGTCTTTGGAAACAACCTCTATGAAATGAAGTGAAGTTTGAAATTGGTTGTTAGAGGCTTGATTGGTCTGGTATTTTGAGATTGTCACCAAAAGCATGGCCACCAAGGTCAAGGCCAAAATCATGACCAATTCCCGAAACTTAGTCCCCTTTTTATCTCGATAGGCTTTAAAAGCAAAAAATCCTGTGATAGCTAGGAGCACAATCCCAAAGCCAATCATGATGCCATTTTGCTGACTGATTTGGCTAAGTACATAGTCATATGAGTAAAATTTCATTTATTTTCACTCCCTTTCATAAAATCATTCTTAATTATAAACGAAAGAGAGTGATTTTTCAAGCCATACGTTGGGGAAATGGACCTTTTTTTGGTATAATAAAATCTATAATCTGAATGAAAAAGGTAACTTTATGAAACTCATCTCATGGAATATTGATTCCCTCAATGCTGCCCTAACTAGTGACTCAACTCGTGCCAAATTGTCCCAAGAAGTACTACAAACCTTGGTCGCTGAAAATGCTGATATCATCGCTATCCAAGAAACCAAGCTTTCTGCCAAGGGTCCTACTAAAAAACACTTGGAAATTTTAGCTGAACTCTTTCCAAACTACGAAAACACGTGGCGTTCTTCTCAAGAACCTGCCCGCAAAGGCTATGCTGGAACCATGTTCCTTTATAAGAAAGAACTCACACCCACTGTCACTTTTCCAGAAATCGGTGCCCCTTCTACCATGGACTTAGAAGGTCGCATCATCACTCTAGAATTTGATGAATTTTTCGTGACCCAAGTTTACACTCCAAACGCTGGCGACGGCCTCAAACGTTTGGAAGAACGCCAAGTCTGGGATGTCAAATATGCGGAGTACTTGGCTGAACTAGACAAAGAAAAACCAGTCCTTGCGACCGGTGACTACAATGTAGCCCACAATGAAATCGACCTTGCAAATCCTGCCAGCAACCGCCGTTCACCTGGATTTACCGACGAGGAACGTGCTGGATTTACCAACCTTTTGGCAACTGGATTTACTGACACCTTCCGCCACATTCACGGTGATGTCCCAGAGCGCTATACTTGGTGGGCACAACGCAGCAAGACTTCTAAAATCAACAATACAGGCTGGAGAATCGACTACTGGCTCACCAGCAATCGCGTGGCTGACAAGGTAACCAAGTCTGACATGATTGACTCGGGTGCGCGTCAAGACCATACGCCGATTGTATTGGAAATTGAACTCTAAGGAGAAAGCTAATGGACTATCAAGCTGTCATTCCTGAATTTGTAGTATCTGACCTCGAAAAGTCACGCCACTTCTACTGCGACTTGCTGGGATTTTCTGTCGAATACGAGCGTCCAGAGGAGAAATTTCTCTTCCTCTCGCTTGAAGACTGCCAACTTATGCTAGAAGAAGGCAGCACAGAAGAATTAGCCCAACTAACCTATCCTTTCGGGCGCGGTGTCAATATTTCCTTTGGCATTGAAGATGTCCCTCAGCTCCACCAAAAACTGCTGGAGGCCAACTATCCTATTTATCGTCCTTTGACTAAGAGAACATTTCGTGTTGGGGATCATTATATCTATCCTCACGAATTTGCCGTTTTGGATCCTGATGGTTATTTTTTAAGATTTAGCGAATAGAATAATCGAAGTCTACAATACTATCTAGCCTTGTAGGCTTTTTCGTTCGCTTTTATGATCTATTTACTAACAAAATATTTGATTTATAAAGCTAATTGGTGTAAAATAAAAACATTGGTAGCAGCCTATTTAAAATTGAATATCATTTTACTTGTTTATGTCGTGAATTGGCACGACGTTTCTACAAGGTGCCGGAACACCTAACAATGAGTATGTCAGCTTGAGGTATGGTTTTGGCCATACCTATTTTGGGGACTTACTTAGGGGATTAAGTAGGTCCTTTTTTCTATCAGTTTTACTGGATAGAAATCTGAAACAAGGAAATTTATTGGCTTTTAGACTTTAGGAGGTCTTATGAAATTATTAGAAGAGCGCATCCTCAATGATGGGCATATCTTGGGTGATAACATCCTCAAGGTGGATTCCTTTTTAACCCACCAAGTTGACTTTAGCTTGATGCGAGAGATTGGTAAGGTTTTTGCGGAAAAATTCGCTACTGCTGGCATTACTAAGGTCGTGACCATTGAAGCGTCAGGCATTGCCCCAGCCGTTTTTACAGCTGAAGCCTTGAATGTGCCCATGATTTTCGCCAAAAAAGCTAAAAACATTACCATGAACGAAGGTATCTTAACTGCCGAAGTCTACTCCTTTACCAAGCAGGTGACTAGCACCGTTTCCATCGCTGGAAAATTCCTCTCACCCGAGGACAAGGTCTTGATTATTGACGATTTCCTTGCTAATGGACAAGCTGCCAAAGGCTTGATTCAAATCATCGAACAGGCCGGTGCAAGAGTCGAAGCTATTGGTATCGTGATTGAAAAATCCTTCCAAGATGGCCGTGATTTGCTTGAAAAAGCAGGTTACCCCGTCCTATCACTTGCTCGTTTGGATCGTTTTGAAAATAGTCAGGTCGTATTTAAGGAGGCAGATCTCTAATGCAAACTCAAGAAAAACACTCGCAAGCAGCCATTCTTGGCTTGCAGCACTTACTAGCCATGTACTCAGGATCTATCCTAGTTCCCATCATGATTGCGACAGCCCTTGGCTATTCAGCTGAGCAGTTGACCTACCTGATTTCTACAGATATCTTCATGTGTGGGGTGGCAACCTTCCTCCAACTCCAACTCAACAAATACTTTGGAATTGGACTACCAGTCGTGCTCGGAGTAGCCTTCCAATCAGTCGCTCCCTTGATTATGATTGGTCAAAGTCATGGTAGTGGTGCTATGTTTGGTGCCCTTATCGCATCAGGGATTTATGTGGTTCTTGTTTCAGGCATCTTCTCAAAAGTAGCCAATCTCTTCCCTTCTATCGTAACAGGTTCTGTTATTACCACGATTGGTTTAACCTTGATTCCTGTCGCTATTGGAAATATGGGAAATAACGTTCCAGAGCCAACTGGTCAAAGTCTCTTACTTGCAGCTATTACCGTTGTGATTATCCTCTTGATTAACATCTTTACCAAAGGATTTATCAAGTCTATCTCCATTTTGATTGGACTGGTTGTCGGAACTGCCATTGCTGCCACTATGGGCTTGGTTGACTTCTCTCCTGTGGCTGCAGCACCGCTTGTTCATGTCCCAACTCCCCTCTACTTTGGTGTACCGAGTTTTGAAATCTCATCCATCGTCATGATGTGTATTATTGCAACGGTGTCTATGGTTGAGTCAACTGGTGTTTACCTAGCCTTGTCTGATATCACGAAAGACCCAATCGACAGCACGCGCCTGCGCAACGGTTACCGTGCAGAAGGTTTAGCCGTACTTCTCGGAGGAATCTTTAACACCTTCCCTTACACAGGATTTTCACAAAACGTTGGTTTGGTTAAATTGTCAGGTATCAAGACTCGCCTGCCAATCTACTACGCAGCTGGTTTTCTAGTCCTCCTTGGACTCCTTCCTAAGTTTGGTGCCCTCGCCCAAATCATTCCGAGCCCTGTTCTTGGAGGGGCCATGCTGGTGATGTTTGGCTTTGTTTCCCTTCAAGGGATGCAAATCCTCGCCCGCGTTGATTTTGCTAACAATGAACATAACTTCCTTATCGCAGCTGTCTCCATCGCTGCAGGTGTCGGACTCAACAATAGTAATCTCTTTGTCAGCATGCCAACAGCCTTCCAAATGTTCTTCTCAAATGGAATTGTCGTAGCCAGCATACTGGCCATTGTCCTCAATGCCGTCCTAAACCGGAAAAAGAAATAAGAAAAAGAGGTGTGAGCCTCTTTTTTTGTTTATCTATATCCTCACCTGTCTGTCTTCAGACCGCTGGCCTGTGACAAACATGGTAAAGGTGGCTTTGCAGACATTTCTGCCTTCTTGATTGGTGATATCCACATCCACGACACAAGTTGTGCGACCTTGATGGACACATTCTCCTTTAATGGTCAGTACATCGTCAAGTTTTCCTGCCTTGAGGTAGTTGATAGAGGATTGGAGCGTCACTCCATCAAGCCCTAGAGAAATGACTACCAAACCACTGATTTGGTCACAAAGGGTGAAGAGATAGCCACCATGGGCATTGCCATAGTAGTTGAGCGACGAATCCACTACTTTTGTCGTCACTACAACATGACCATCTCTCATTTTTTCTATTTCGTAATTTTCAAAGGCAGATATAGCGTCAAAATGAAAATCTTTCATCGTTTCCTCCTGATAGTTCAAACGACACTATGATACTACTTTTTATAGGACTGCGCAAGGAGAAAGCTCCTAGTCTGGCAAAATTCCGACCTGTTCTACAAAGCGCATAAAGGCTACCTGTCCTTGTTCCGTCTGCTTGTAGACCCCCGCGTCCTCCAGAACACGCGCAAAAATAGCGCCCACAGAGTCCTTGACGATTTCAAGGGCTTTTTCTTTATCCGTTAGCTCTGGATGTTGGGCTTTGAGCTGATCTGCCCATTCCTGATGATAGTCAGCAACTATGTCACCATCTCCTACAAGATAGCTTGCAACTTGCTCCACTTCCGCTTTCAATCGTGGCGGAAGGATAGCCAAGCCCATGACCTCAATCAATCCGATATTTTCCTTCTTGATATGTTGGACATCCTTGTGGGGATGATAGATGCCATCAGGATGCTCTGGCGATGTCTGATTGTCCCGCAAAACCAAGTCCAACTCAAACTGTCCGTCACGTTTACGAGCAATGGGTGTAATGGTGTGATGCGGTGTCCCGTCTGTCTCTGCTAAAATCTGGACTTCAGGGTCTGAATACTGTCGCCATTCCTGTAAAATCTTGTCAGCCAAGTTGATCAAATCCTCTTTGGAATCCGAAGTCAAACGTAGCACTGACATTGGCCACTTGACAATCCCAGCCTTGACCTGCTCAAAACCAGTAAAATGAAATTCCTTTTGCAAAGGAGCCAATTCCATAGGGAAAACGTGACGGCCTCCTTGATAGTGATCATGAGTCAGAATAGAGCCTCCCACGATTGGCAGGTCGGCATTCGAACCCGCAAAATAGCCTGGAAACTGCTCTACAATAGCCAGCAAACGCTCAAAGCTCTGACGACTGATAGCCATGGGACGATGCTGGCCGTCTAAGAAAATACAGTGCTCATTAAAATAAGCATAGGGTGAATACTGGAAGCCCCACTCCTGACCCACCATTTCAAAACGGATAATGCGGTGATTGCTTCGAGCTGGGTGATTGACCCGACCATGGTAGCCCTCATTCTCTAAACAAAGCTGACACTGAGGATAATTGCTAGCTTGCACCAACTTGGCTGCTGCAATCTCTTTCGGATCCTTTTCAGGCTTAGAGAGATTAATCGTGATTTCCAGTTCTCCGTAATCAGACGGTACACGATAAGCAATATTCTTAGCAATGGCCTTGAGTTTGATGTAGTCATTTTTCTGACTGAGCTGGTAAAAATCCGCTATCGCCTGCTCAGGAGATTGGGCGTAGGTTCCCCAAAAGTCACGATTAACCTGACTTGGACAAGGGGTCACCAAGTCCATCAATTCAGCACCGAGGATTTCACGCGCAGTCTGACTATCCTCAATCGTCTCTAATCGAACCGCTTCCTCAACAAGCTGGTCCTTGAGGTCAATCAACTCATCTAGATCAGTCTCAACTTCCAAAACACCTTCACCCACTCGCGCCAAAACACGATTGGTTAGGTAGATTCGATCCATTTCCTCAAATGAACTTTCAGCAATGACTTCCGTGATAAATGCATCTAGAACTCCCTGACTCATTGATTCTCCTTCTTACTTTCTAAATAGTCTCTGACAGCATCTAAATCCTGAAAAACTTGTTCTGTTTTATTTAAGAAAAACTGTGCTGGCATTTTTAAGTCTGGAATACAAATAACTGGTATCCCAGCTCTATACGCTGCTTCAATCCCTGCTTCACTATCCTCTAGTACTAAGCAATTCTCTGGTAAAACATTCAAATCACTACAGGCCTTTAAAAATATATCAGGGTAAGGTTTGCTTCGCTTTACATCTTTTGCAAAAACTAGATGGTCAAATAAGGACAGTATACCATTACTATCCAAAATCATTCTAGCTCTAGATTCAACACTTGAAGTTGCTAAAGCGATTGGAATACCTTCTCTTTGCAAAAAAGCAAGCAAATTTTTAGCACCTTTTTTTAAATTTACACCTTTGGCTAATATTCGAGCTTCCAGTTCATAAACTTTTTCCAAGGTTTGGTCAAAGTTCCAAGGTAAATCATAGGTATCTAAAAATCGTTGAACATTCTCCTCTTCCCTATGTCCACTGTATTCTCTAGAATATGTTTCTTCTGTGAAAGGAATTCCAAAATCTTTAAGCAATTCTTGATAAACTTTTAGAGAAATGATCTCAGTATCAGCTAATAAGCCATCTAAATCAAATATTACAGCGTCCATTTACTTCTCTCCTAGTCTAAAACGCGAGTGCCACCTGCAACTTCAGCGATATAGAAGCTTGGAGAATATCCAACTACTTCCTCGTAGTGCTTGCCAACAGCTTCCTTAAAGGCCTCAACAGCGTCTTTTTGAACCAAGGCAATGGCACAACCTCCAAAACCTGCTCCTGTCATACGAGCACCCAGAACACCTTCTTGATCCCAAGCTGTATGAACAAGTGTGTCCAATTCCAAACCAGTTACTTCATAGTCATGTTCTAGAGAAACGTGAGAAGCATTCATCAAACGACCAAATGTTTCCAAATCACCTGCTTGAAGGGCTGCTTGAGCTTTAAGGGTACGTTGGTTTTCAAGCACAGCATGGCGAGCTCGTTTCAAACGATTTTCGTCTTTAATCAGGTAGCTGTATTGGTCAAAGGCCCACTCATCCAATTCACCCAAGGTCTGAATATCCAAGGCAACTTGCAATTCTTCCACAGCTTTTTCACACTCGGCACGGCGCTCATTGTATTTAGAGTCCGCTAGTTCACGGCGTTTGTTGGTGTTCATGATAACAACGACATTGTCTTTTAAATCAAGTGGCACCAAGTCGTATTCTAGAGTGTTGGTATCTAGGTAAATAGCACGTTGGTCTGCACCCATACCGATAGCAAACTGGTCCATGATACCAGAGTTGACTCCGATAAAGTTGTTCTCTGTTTGTTTTCCGATTTTAACCAAATCCAGACGGTCTAGTTTTAAATCAAAGAGATGCTCTGCCACAATACCAGTCAAAAGTTCCAAGGATGCTGATGAAGACAAGCCAGCACCATTTGGGATATTCCCAAAGACATAAAAATCAAAACCTTTGTCAATGACATGTCCAGCTTCTTGCAAGAAATGAAGGACACCTTTTGGATAATTGGTCCAGTTATGCTCTTTTTCAAATTTGAGGTCAGCAAGAGGCACTTCGATAATGCCCTTGTCCTCAAAGTTGGCTGAGTAGAAACGCAAAACTTGATCGTCACGCTTGCGAGCCGCCCCATAAGTTCCCAAGGAAATCGCAGCAGGAAAAACGTGACCGCCATTGTAGTCCGTGTGTTCACCAATTAGATTGATGCGGCCAGGTGAAAAGAAGGTTTGGTCTGCTTCTTGACCAAAAACGGCAAGAAAGTCTTTGCGAAGGGCTTCAGTAGTAAGATCTTGTGTCATATAAATTCTCCTTTGACTATCCGTTAAGTCACCTTAACGTGTAATCGTTTTCTTCTATTGTATCCAAGGGATTTACCAAGGTCAATCCTTTTTACTAAACTTTTACTAAACTATCGGTAAAAAGAAGAAAAATATGATATACTAACCTAAAAGGAGGAGGATTTATGGCTACCTTAAAAGACATCGCACAGCTAGCCTCTGTCTCTATTGCGACCGTATCTCGTGTCCTCAATCGCGACCAGAGTCTATCTGTTACAGAAGAAACCAGACACCGTATATTAACCGTCGCGGAAGAGCTGGGCTATACCAAGCACCTCAAGACAGGCGAATCCCACAAACCCAAACAAAAAATTGCCATTATCCAATGGGTCAGCGAACAAGGGGAGTTGGACGACCTCTACTACTACCAGATTCGTCTCGGTATTGAAAAAAGAGCCCAAGAGTTGGACTATGATATCTTGCGCTATTTTAATGACCATCCTTTTACACTGAGCGAGGAAGTGATTGGCATTCTCTGCATCGGAAAATTTAGCCGATCTCAGATTGCTGCCTTTGAAGAATACCAAAAACCTTTAGTCTTTATAGACAGCGACACCCTCTCACTAGGTCATACCTGTATTATTACTGACTTTTACACTGCTGTGAAACAAGTTGTAGACCATTTCCTCAGTCAAGGGATGAACCGTATCGGAATTCTCACAGGCCTTGAGGAAACAACCGACCAGGAAGAAATTATCCAGGATAAGCGGCTAGAGAATTTCAAAGACATTACCCAAGCAAATGGTATCTACCATGAAGAACTGGTCTTTCAGGGGAGCTTTACTGCCCAGTCTGGCTATGACTTGATGAAGGAGGCCATTCACAAGCTAGGAGAACAACTCCCACCAGCCTTTTTCGCTGCTAGCGATAGTTTAGCCATCGGCGCCCTCCGTGCCCTTCAAGAAGCTGGAATTAGCTTACCAGACCGCGTCAGTCTCATTTCTTTTAACGACACTAGCCTGACCAAGCAGGTCTATCCTCCCCTCTCCAGTATCACTGTCTATACCGAGGAAATGGGCCGAGCAGGTATGGATATTCTTAATAAGGAAGTTCTCCATGGTCGGAAAATTCCTAGCCTGACTATGCTGGGAACCAGACTGACTTTGAGAGAGAGTACGAGGAATGAATAAGATAACAAAACGACCTCTTATTGAGGTCGTCTTTTCTAATGATGCCCATGCTTCTGCCCTAACTCTCTCACCCTCCGCCTATGTTGCGCATGATTGCTTTGACTGCTATCTACTTCAATAGTGATATTCTGCACGCCTCTTTCTTCTAAACATTGACGCACCACTTCTTTGGTCTCCATCATCTGCTCCCAGTCCTTGATACAAATGTGAACAATAGCATTGTTCTCTAGACCGTCCATGGACCAAATGCTAAGTTGGTTAACACTTTTGACATTGGTCAGAGCCTCTATATCCTTCTCCAGATCACTTGTCTCGACCCCTTCTGGCACAGCATCTAGGAAAATCTTCAGTGCGCTCCAAAAGCGAGGAATGGCTTTCGACAGAATAAAGATGGAAATAATAAGCGACAAGAGTGGATCGAGGATATACCAATCTGTAAATCGGAGGATAATCGCCATTAGGATGACAGCCAGCCAACCAAGAGTGTCTTCCAGAAAGTGTAGGCTAAGAATTGACTCGTTCTTTGTCTTTCCTTTACGAACTACCAGACTTGCTAGCACATTGATAGCTACTGCAATGATTCCCAGCCAGAGGATACCTCTCTCATTAACGGGTTGTGGGTGAACAATCTTTGTGACATTTTCCAAGATCACTAGGACAGACCCTATCATAAGAATCACAGCCGTTAACATGGCCCCTAAAAGACTAAAACGTTTGTAACCCAAGGTGTACTGTCTATCTTCTTCACGATTGGAGATTGTTTCTAAAAGGGCAGAGAGTCCAATGGCCATAGCATCTCCCAAGTCATGAACAGAATCAGCAAGAACTGCACTCGAACCAAAGATTCCTCCTGCGATAAACTCAACAATCGCATAGCTTAAATTTAAGAAAAAAGCTAACCAGATAGATGTTTTAGAACTCATTTCTCTCCCTCCTTTGGTATAATGGGTATATACATACTTCTTTCATTTGTATTATCTAATAAAATCCAAAGAAAGGATAGAAGCAAACTGTCAGTCCTGTTCAGTTCTGAACAGTTTGTCTCAAGTGTCTATATGCCAAAAAGAGACCGTCGAGTCAGCAAGACGAAAAAAGCCATCTATCAAGCTTTTTTACAACTTTTGAACGACAAGGGCTATGATGCCACTACTGTTCAGGATATCATTGACCTAGCAGATGTTGGACGTTCTACTTTTTACTGTCACTATGAAAGCAAGGAACTCCTTTTAGATGAGCTCTGTCGCTACCTCTTTCATCATCTCTTTGAAAGGGAAGGACACTTTACTACCGAGGACTACCTCGCACATATCTTTTTACATTTTCAGAAAAACCAGGACCATGTCACCAGTCTCCTTTTTTCCAAAAACGACTACTTCCTCCGCCAACTACACAAGGAACTCGAACACCACGTTTATCCCATGGTGGCGGGTGACTTGCAAGAGGCCTATCCAAACATTCCGGCCTCCTACCTCCAGCATTTTGTTGTGACGAACTTTATCGAGACCCTAACTTGGTGGCTAAAAAAAGGAAAATCTTATACCGAAGACCAAGTGGTGAGATTTTACCTTGATGTAATGGAGATGACCTCTACAACTCCACTTGATAACTAAGCCTGTAACTCAGAAAGGAACCAACTATGTTAACTTCGATGATTCTAGGAATACTAACAATTGTACTAGCTCTCGCCTTCTCATTGCTTCACCTTGCTGCTGCTTTTTCAGCCATGAAACAAAAGAACTACAGTCTAGGAAATAAATGCATTTTGGTTGGCAGTTGCCTCACCTCTCTGGCTCTAGCCATCTTTTACTTCGTCCCACTTGCAACCATTCTTCTATGGATTGTGGGCTCAAGTATCGTCTGCTATGGAGCCTACTGGAACGGGCAACAGAAAGAACACCAACATATATCGCACCACATCGTTCGTATAACGAGCGCTATTATCATTACGGTATTATTCATTTTGCTCTAACACAAAAAAGGATCAGATGATCCTTTTTTACTTTTTAAGCACTCTTTGCGGCCTTGCTCCACTGATACCAACCAACTAGACTATTGATCAAGTAAATCAGGTATTTCCCTTGGATTTGCAGGCTTTCTCCCCACTAGAGATAGATTGAAAAGACATTGGTAGCTGCCCAGAATATCCATTGTTCACGGTAAACAGCTGTCATGAGGATTTGCCCCACCCCGTTGGTCGCATCGGTGATGGAATCGCGATAAGGACGATTGGCTCCGATAGACTGATAAATGAACCCAAATACCAACCACCAGAAAACACTAATAGAAAGATACTTGGTCCAACCCTTACCGTCCAGTTTACGCGCGACAAACTCCTGCTTTTCCTTTTTAAACTGTGCCTGGTAGATCCAAACTAGAAGTCCAATTGGCTGCATGGCCGTGAAGTAGAGTGTCGTTAGCACCTCACCATAAAAGCCTTTCTGCAAAGCCAAGATAAGGTAAATAACAGAGTTAATCAAACCAAAAAGGTAATTACTTGCTCGACCTTCCGATACAAAGATAACACAGATAATCCCTGTCAAGCTACAAATCATCCCAACCCAGTCAACAATGCGGTGTTCATAAATCAACTCCAGCCAGATTGGAAAACTTCCTAAAACCAGCAGGTAAAGCCACTGAGCAAAACTACGATGGGCAAAGAGGTCATTCCAGATAGCCTTCATGGTTCCTGAAAATCCCAAATCAGCCATAGCAGCAACCATACGGCGGTAGCCACCAGACATTTCACCAAGAGTAATTTTGATATTCTTGAGTTTTGTTTGCAAATAAGTCGTCATATTTTCTCCTTTTGTTTTTAAAGAGCCGTGTCTGGATAGACTTTCGGACGCAACGCTCTATTATATATCTACTGAACTGTCTATACACAAGATTTCCATCCTTAGTCGACATGAGTTGGAAATCCTTATTTGTTAAGTAGTTCACAACACATTATACACCTATTCTCTGAATAGTCAAGTGTATTTACAGTAAAATATTGGAAAATCCTGAAAATTTCCTCTTATACTCTTCGAAAATCAAATTCAAACCACGTCAGCGTCACCTTACCGTACTCAAGTACTGTCTGCGGCTAGCTTCCTAGTTTGCTCTTTGATTT
Source organism: uncultured Streptococcus sp. (assembly GCA_900546335.1). GTDB lineage: Bacteria > Bacillota > Bacilli > Lactobacillales > Streptococcaceae > Streptococcus. Next base: position 4,057 of record URCN01000006.1, on the reverse strand, counting down.
TCATTGAGTATTATTTTCCATTTTGAAAGACATTCAGTAACTCTAATATCAAAAAAGCCCAGACGACATTGTCTGAGCATTCTTTTATCTAGTTGTTTAAGGGAGTTGAGTTCAGTATGTTTAAAGTCTCTGCCCCATCATTTCTTCAACAAGCCTTGTTCTTGTAGAAATTCTTTGGCTACTTGTTCTGCTGACTTGCCTTCAACACCGACTTGGTAGTTGAGCTGGCTCATCTGGCTTTCCGTGATTTTACCTGCTAGTTTATTGAGAACTGGCTCCAACTCAGGATGTTTCTTGAGAAGAGCTTCTTTCATGAGTGGGGCCCCTTGATAAGGTGGGAAGAGTTGCTTGTCATCTTCCAAGATCTGCAAATCATAACGCGCCAATTCTGCATCTGTCGAATAGGCATCTGTGATTTGAATATCGCCTGACTGAATTGCCTGATAGCGAAGAGCTGGCTCCATGGTCGCTACGTTGAGATTGAGACCATACATTGATTGCAAGCCCTTATTTCCATCCTCACGATCATTAAACTCGAGAGTAAAACCGGCCTTCAGCTGCCCTTCCACTTTTTTCAAGTCCGAAATGGTCTTCAAGCCATATTCTTGAGCAATTTTTTTCGGAACAGCTACAGCGTAGGTATTTTGATAAGACATAGGTTTTAGATAGGCCAGATGATCCTGTTTGGCAATGCCATCACGCGCCACCTGATAAACCTGATCTGGCTCATGACCTACCTTGGGTGATGGCTGAAGCAAACTTTCAGTCACCGTACCAGTAAATTCAGGATAGATATCAATATCCCCTTTTTTCAGAGCTTCATAGAGGAAACTTGTTTTCCCAAAATTCGGTTTAACAGTCGCAGTCATACTGGTATTTTCTTCAATCAGCAGCTTATACATATTGGCCAAAATTTCTGGTTCTGGACCCAATTTCCCAGCAATCACCAAGTTTTCTTTCTCTTTTTGAGCCAAGAGGGCTGGACTATAAGACAGACCAAGCAATATGGTCACCAAGGCAAAACCAGAGAAAATCGTCCGCAATTTTGCTTTTTCCATCACTTTTAGCAGGAAGTTAAAGGCAATAGCCAGCACTGCAGAAGAAAGGGCCCCAATCAAAATCAGACTGGTATTATTGCGGTCAATTCCCAAAAGGATAAAGGAACCCAGTCCCCCTGCACCAATCAAGGCAGCCAAGGTCGCCGTACCAATGATCAAGACCGCTGCCGTCCGAATCCCAGACATAATGACAGGCATGGCAAGTGGAATTTCAAACTTCTTGAGACGCTCCCATCTAGTCATCCCAAAGGCAATCCCAGCCTCTTGTAGACTTGGATCAATTCCCTTTAGCCCAGTGATGGTATTTTGCAAAATTGGGAAAATCGCATAAATCACTAGTGCTGTCAAAGCAGGCAAGGTCCCAATTCCCATCAAGGGAATAAAGAGTCCCAACAAGGCCAGAGACGGGATAGTCTGGAAAATTCCTGCAATCTGCAAGACCCAGTCCGCCATCTTTTCATGATAACGAAGATAAACAGCCAAAGGAATCGCGATAAAAATAGCTAGTAACAAGGTTAAAAGTGACAACTGCAAATGTTGAGATAGAGCTGTTACCCAATCACCAAAACGATCCTGAAAAGTTGATATCAAATTAGTCATGAACACTACCTCCAAACAAGTCTGCTACAAAGTCCGTTGCAGGAGCTTTTAAAATGGTCTCAGGGTTCGCCACCTGACGAATCTCTCCGTCCTGCAAGACAGCAATACGGTCACCTAATTTCAAAGCTTCATCCGTATCATGGGTCACAAAAATCGTTGTCATCCCAAACTCTTTATGCAATTCTTTCGTCAAAACCTGCAACTGTTTTCTCGAAATGGCATCCAAGGCTGAAAAAGGTTCATCCATAAGCAAAATCTTAGGCTGACCAATCATAGCACGAACAATACCAACCCGTTGCTGTTCTCCGCCAGATAGTTCACTAGGAAGTCGATGTCCATACTCAGCCACTGGTAAACCAACTTTAGCCAAAAGCTCTTCTGTTTTCTGAGCAATTTCTTCCTTGCTCCAGCCCTTCATCTCAGGAATGAGGGCAATATTTTCCGCAACCGTTAGATTGGGAAAAAGAGCAATGGCCTGTAAAACATAACCAGTAGAAAGACGAAGTTCCCGCTCATCATAGTCTTTGATGCGCTTGCCATCCATATAAATATTTCCATCAGTTGGTTCCAAAAGACGGTTAATCATCTTGATCATGGTTGTCTTACCAGATCCAGATGGACCAACTAAAACCATGAACTCCCCATTCTCAATCCGTAAATTGACATCTCTCAAAACATCTTTTTCTGTGTAGCGTAGCGCTACATTTTTGTATTCAATCATTCTTTGTCCTCAATTTAAAATTTTCCTCGGTTTGTCAAGTTACCAAACTTTTAATAACTAATTTACCCCATTCTAAACCTCATTTTCCTGCTCTTTCAGATTAGCCAAAATTCTTTCTTGAAAACCTTCAAACTGACGAATTTCTTCCTCTGAAAATCCTTTGTAACAGATAGTATCCAATCTCTGACTGACACGTTGCCCAACTTCTTTCTGGGACTTGCCCAACTCTGTTAAAACTAAATACTTCTTACGCTTATCTTCTCCACACGGACTGACAGTTATAAGATTTTGCTCCTCTAACTTTTTTATCATAGTCGTCAACGTATTATTAGCAAGCCCAGTCGCAAGCGCAATATCTGTCGCAGTTGCACAGCCCGTCTTACTATTCCATAAAACCGCTAAAATCTTTCCCTGCTCACTCCGATAAAGAGAGTCAGGGTCTTGTCTCAGTAACTTTTGAAAAAGCCGCCCATTCAACAAACGAATATGATGGGCTACCAAATGACAATATTTCATGAAACCTCCAATTTATTTCTATATCGATACGAATAAAAAACATTATAATACTTATTATTCCAATTGTCAACTATTTCGATTTAGAACTAATTTTTCTCAGTAAAAAATCTCCTACTCAAGGTAGAAGATTTCAATCTTATAAACTTAATCCGTCATGTCTGATACCAAGGTTCGACGCTCCAATGGAATACTGCACATAACTAACAAGAAAATGAAACCTGACTGAATCCAGAAAAGGGCCAAGTCAAAGATTCCATGCACAGCAACCACTGTAAGGAAAGATAGATAAAGACCGATAATTGGACGTTTCCCCGACTCCTGACTCATATCCATCATCAAACGAACAGGAGCAACAGAAGACAAAGCTAATAAAATGGTTCCCACAATTCCGTAACTCAGAATCGTATCAATATAAAGGCTGTGAGCATGTTCATGATAAGGAGCATTTATCCGAGGATAAGAGTGCATATAGGTCAATGGCCCCTCCCCCCAAAAAGGATTTTGCTTAAACAAGGCCATCCCAGCATCCCAGATAGAAATGCGTTCTTCCATAGAGGAATCTAAAGTCCCCATCCGAACTCCCAAATCACTAGAAAAAAGGAAACTCAAGCCAATCGCAAAGACCCCGATACTAAGCCAAAAGGCCTTCCAGTTTTTAATGGTTGTAAAGAGATAAATGATGGCTCCAGCGATAATAGCAGGAAAGGCAGTTCGATTTTGAGTAAAGTTCAATCCAAAGAGATTAACAAAGCCTGCAATCACACAGAATACCTTCAACCAATTCAACTTGGTCGTTGTAAAGAGATAGAAGGCAATCATGATACAGAAACAACAAATAATTCCATAGTAATTAGGATTAAAAAAGGTCACTTCTGCCCGATTCTGATGCCATACCTGCATATTGGGCGAAAGAAAGGCGTAGTTAAATTTCTTTACAATTTGAAAATGCTCCAAAGTAGCAAAAACAGCAGAGAGCACACTACCAAACAAGATTGTCTGCAGAATCAGTCGAAAGAAAGCATGCGTCAGACGTTTCTGGTAGAAACTAAAGAAAATGAGAAAGAGAAACATCAGTAAAGATGCAACCAATCCAAGCCAGTTCTTAGCGACGATGGAGATGATACTACTGTAGGCAATAAAAAAGAGAAGTACAGGATGTTTG
>URCN01000005.1:0-39086 GCA_900546335.1 uncultured Streptococcus sp. | reverse complement strand
AATCTGTTAGAAAATCTGTTAGAAAATGAATATAGTAGACTAAATGCAACTCCTACAAATTTAGAACTATCGTGGTGCGAAGGAACTTCAGGAATCTTACTTTATTTTGAATTATTATATGATAAAAGGTATTCAAAAATAATTTCAAGATTTCAACAACTTGCTTTCAAATTCAATCTTATTCAGTCAAGTTGTTATTGTCATGGTTTATCCAGTTTGTTGCAAACTCTAAACTATCAGGATAATTTAAATTTACGTGAGAATGTAATTGAGATTTTATTAAGTAGATCCAAAAGAGATAAAAATGGTATTTTGGTATTTGAATGTGAAGAAAGTTCAGATACATTATTTGATTTTGGTATCGGAAATCTAGGGATTTATTGGTCTATTCTTGGGGAAAAGTTCCCATTTGAATTCAAAAAGGAGTTGCGATGAAAGTATTTATTCAAAATAGAGATTTTAGGCAATTAACCATCAACCAGTGGATTTCAACGGTTGGGGATACGATTTTTTATCTTGCTTTTTTGAATTATGTGGCAGACGCTTCGTTTGCACCCTTGGCGATTTTACTCATTACGATTTCAGAGACTGTTCCTCAAGTTCTGCAAATCTTTATGGGAGTTTTGGCTGACTTTCAACATTATCGTGTTCTAAAGTATACGGTTATTAGTTTTGTCAAATTTGTACTTTATTCTATAGTGGCACTTTCGCTTTCAGGGCAGTCCTTTTCCTTATGGCTCGTATTCTTTATTTGTTTAATGAACCTCTTGTCGGATACATTGAGTTACTTTTCAGGAGCCATGCTAACTCCTATTTTTATAAGAATCATTGGGAAAGAACATCTGACAGAAGCCATTGGCTTTAAACAATCAACAGTTAGTTTAGTTCGGACAATCAGTAATATTCTAGGAGGGGTTTTACTGGGAATTCTTTCCATTCAGTTCATTTCCTTGCTAAACGCTCTGACGTTTCTGACAGCATTTGTAGGTATTCTTCTCATAAAAAATGATCTTTTGAAAGTTGAAAAAACAATTAGCTATCAAGAAGGTCTTTCTATAAAATCGTTTTGCCAGCATTTGTTCCAGTCATCAAAATTGATCTGGAATATGGATAGAGTGGTCTTCATTTTATTTATCGTTTCTATCAGCCAAGCTGTGATCAATGTCACTGTTCCTATTTCGACTCTTTTTTTAAGAAACCAACCGTTTTTGAATTTACAAACTGGTCAATCACTCGCTTTGTTATCAACACTAGAATTGTTAGCACTTATTGTTGGAAGCCTTGTAAGTGGCTATCTGAAAAATACGATTTCTATAAAAACAGCTCTATACGCTTCGGTCGTCATCCAGTTACTCCTTCTAGTAGGATTTGCCACAGTTCATTTTGGCTTGATTCTGCTTTTCAGCTCCTTGGATGCCTTCATCGCAGGGTTACTCTCTCCTAGATTGCAAGAACTCGTCTTTAAACAAATACCTGAGGAGTCAATGGGAGCGGTTCAATCCTCTATTGGTGCTATTACGGTTGTTTTACCAAGTCTATTCACAATCGTTTTCGTAACGATTGCTACAAGTCTTGGGACCCTAGCGGTCAGCTTTATTCTATTGCTATTACTCCTAACCGCATTTGTCATGCTCTTGAATATTCGTGAGAGCATTTAGAGGAGAATTTGTATAATAGGTGTTTGAGACTGGATTGCCAGTCTTTTTATGACGGCCAAAATCAGCTGACTTTTTTCTCTTCTTTGAATATGTTATAATAGTCCGTGCTGTGGCTGTGATGACGAACAGCCTCAATTGGAGAGAATATGAGGAGAAGGATGAAAGAAAAAGGATTTTGGGAAGGTGCACAGGCGGCCATGCCGACTGCCCTTGGCTATGTCAGCATTGGACTGGCTTGTGGGATTATTGGCGCGCCCTATGTGACACCTGTTGAGATGGGCTTGATGAGCCTCTTTGTTTATGCTGGGAGCGCCCAGTTTGCCATGTTGGCACTGATTGCGGTCCAAGCGCCTGTGGCAGCTATTGCTATGACGGTCTTTTTGATCAACTTGCGACTCTTTTTGCTGAGCTTGCATGCATCGACCTATTTCCGTCATACTAGTCTTTGGCAAAATATCGGCATGTCCAGTCTCCTGACAGATGAGACCTATGGGGTCTTGATGGGAGAATTAGCCCATACAGACAAGGTTCATCCCATGTGGATGCACGGGAACAATCTCAATAGTTATGTAGCCTGGTTTATTGGGACAGTGGCGGGGACAGCTTTAGGTGGCCTTCTTCCAAATCCTGAGGTCTTTGGCTTGGACTTTGCCCTTGTTGGGATGTTTATCGGGATTTTTACTTCACAATTTCAGATTATGCAAAGACGGGTTCCTGTACGGAATCTGCTGCGAATCCTAGCCGTTGTTGCGTTGTCCTTCTTTTTGCTCTTGACAGTGGTGTCTCAGTCGCTAGCTGTTCTGTTTGCGACCTTGCTAGGTTGTACTATGGGGGTGGTCTTAGATGGTCAGTAAATATCTTTTGTTAGCCGTTATCTTTTCAGGACTAGTGACTTGGATTCCCCGTATGATTCCCTTCATATTGGTTAAGTACAAGGGATTGCCAGCTATCGTCGAGCGTTTTTTGAAGTTTTTGCCTGTTTCCATTATCTTTGCCTTGATCCTTTCAAGCGTAGTGACTGGCAAGGTTGGGAGTCTTCCTCAAATCAAATGGTTGGACTTTTTAGCAGTCTTTCCAACGGCTTGGGTAGCCTTTCGCTACCGCAATCTAGTGGGTACGGTTCTTTTTGGAGTGGTCTTGATTGCAGTCTTGCGTTTGGTCTTTTAAATCTGCCATAAAAAAAACCTATCACCGAGATAGATATCATATAATGGCGAAAAAAAATATTTTCTGTTAAGATAGTAAAGTATTCTATTTTGGAGGAAATGACATGAAAAAAATCGTCAAATATTCATCTCTTGCTGCTCTAGGACTTGTTGCCGCAGGTGTACTAGCAGCTTGCTCAGGTGGAGATAAGAAAGATACTGCAACTAGCGAAGCAGCATCTGGTAAGAAAGAAATTATCGTTGCAACCAATGCTTCACCAAAACCATTCAACTACGAAGAAAATGGCGAGTTGACTGGTTATGAGATTGAAGTAGTCCGTGCTATCTTTAAAGACTCTGACAAATACGATGTCAAGTTTGAAAAGACAGAGTGGTCAGGTGTCTTTGCAGGTCTTGATAGCGACCGTTATCAAATGGCTGTGAACAATATCAGCTATACCAAAGAACGTGCTGAAAAGTACCTTTATGCAGCACCAACTGCTAAGAACCCTAACGTTCTTGTAGTGAAGAAAGATGATTCTAGCATTAAATCGCTTGATGATATCGGAGGCAAGTCTACTGAGGTTGTTCAAGGGACAACATCGGCTAAACAGCTAGAAGATTATAACAAACAACACGCAGACAATCCAACGGTTCTTAACTACACCAAGGCTGATTTCCAACAAATCATGTCTCGTTTGAGCGATGGTCAGTTTGATTACAAGATTTTTGATAAAATCGGTGTTGAAACAGTTATCAAGAACCAAGGTTTGGACAACTTGAAAGTCATTGAACTTCCAAGCGACCAACAACCTTACGTTTACCCACTTCTTGCTAAAGGTCAAGATGAGTTGAAATCATTTGTAGACAAACGTATCCAAGAACTCTACAAAGACGGAACTCTTGAAAAATTGTCTAAACAGTTCTTCGGAGACACTTACCTCCCAGCAGAAGCTGATATTAAATAGTCGTATGAAATCATCCAGTCTGAGAAAGGCGGATGATTTCTCAATTTTTAGACATATAGTTTCAAACTATATGTCTGCCTATCTAATAACAATTTGCTAAATCAAATAAAGTATGAGATACTGTTACGGTATCATTTTTAAAGGAGAAAGAATCATGAAAATTAAAAAATGGCTCGGTGTAGCAGCTCTTGCTACAGTCGCAGGTTTGGCTCTTGCAGCTTGCGGAAATTCAGAAAAGAAAGCAGATAACGAAACAGTTGTCAAAATTGCAACAGTTAACCGTAGCGGTTCTGAAGAAGCGCGTTGGGATAAAATCCAAGAATTGGTTGAAAAAGATGGAATTAAATTGGAATTCACAGAGTTCACAGACTATTCACAACCAAACAAGGCAACTGCTGATGGCGAAGTAGACTTGAATGCTTTCCAACACTACAACTTCTTGAACAACTGGAACAAAGAAAACGGGAAAGACCTTGTAGCGATTGCAGATACCTACATCTCACCAATCCGCCTTTACTCAGGTAAAAATGGAGAAGAAAACAAGTACACCAAAGTGGAAGAAATCCCAGATAACGGTGAAATTGCCGTACCAAACGATGCAACAAACGAAAGCCGTGCACTTTACTTGCTTCAATCAGCTGGTTTGATCAAATTGGATGTTTCTGGAACTGCACTTGCAACAGTTGCTAACATCACAGAAAATCCAAAGAACTTGAAGATTACTGAATTGGACGCTAGCCAAACAGCTCGTTCATTGTCATCAGTTGATGCTGCCGTTGTAAACAATACCTTCGTTACAGAAGCAAAATTGGACTACAAGAAAGCACTTTTCAAAGAACAAGCTGATGAAAACTCAAAACAATGGTACAACATCATCGTTGCGAAAAAAGATTGGGAATCATCACCTAAAGCTGATGCCATCAAGAAAATTATCGCGGCTTACCACACTGATGAAGTGAAAAAAGTTATCGAAGAAACATCAGACGGTTTGGACCAACCAGTTTGGTAATAAGACACAGGGAGGTGGGAGAGAGTTTCCACCTCTTACTTTTGTATAGAGAGTTGATTTTAAAGAGGCCCTTGTGGTTGTTCCAGGGACACAAGTACGTAGTAGAAAGAGAGAGAAAATGGTTTTTCCTAGCGAACAAGAGCAGATTGAAAAATTTGAAAAGGATCATGTTGCTCAGCATTATTTTGAAGTCTTGCGCACCTTGATTTCCAAGAAATCCGTCTTTGCCCAACAGGTTGGACTCAAGGAGGTCGCAAACTATCTGGGTGAGATTTTCAAGCGTGTAGGGGCTGAAGTGGAGATTGATGAGAGCTATACGGCTCCCTTTGTCATGGCGCATTTCAAGAGTTCGCGTCCGGATGCCAAGACCTTGATCTTCTATAATCACTATGACACCGTGCCAGCGGATGGCGACCAGGTGTGGACAGAGGATCCTTTTACCCTTTCTGTGCGAAATGGCTTTATGTATGGGCGTGGGGTTGACGACGACAAAGGCCACATCACAGCTCGTTTGAGTGCTTTGAGAAAGTATATGCAGCACCATGATGACCTGCCTGTCAATATCAGCTTTATCATGGAGGGAGCAGAGGAGTCTGCTTCCATGGATCTAGATAAGTATTTAGAGAAACACGCAGACAAACTTCGTGGAGCGGACTTGCTAGTCTGGGAACAAGGAACCAAGAACGCCTTGGAACAGCTGGAAATCTCTGGCGGAAACAAGGGAATTGTAACCTTTGATGCTAAGGTGAAGAGTGCGGATGTGGATATCCACTCGAGTTATGGTGGTGTCGTGGAGTCAGCTCCATGGTATCTTATCCAGGCCTTAAGTAGCCTACGTGCAGCAGATGGACGTATCTTAGTAGAAGGCCTGTACGAGGATGTTCAAGAGCCAAATAAACGAGAGCTAGCCTTGGTGGATACTTACGCCCAACGCAATCCAGAGGAAATTAGTCGCATTTATGGTTTGGAATTACCTCTCTTACAAGAGGATCGTGCAGCCTTTCTAAAACGGTTCTTTTTCGAGCCAGCCCTTAATATCGAAGGGATTCAGTCAGGTTATCAAGGGCAAGGGGTTAAAACGATTTTGCCAGCAGAAGCCAGTGCTAAGTTAGAAGTTCGTTTGGTTCCTGGCTTAGAACCGCATGATGTTCTGGAAAAAATTCGGAAACAGCTAGACAAAAATGGCTTTGATAAGGTAGAATTATACTATACCTTGGGAGAGATGAGTTATCGAAGCGATATGAGCGCGCCGGCCATTCTCAATGTGATCGAGTTGGCCAAGAAATTCTATCCACAGGGCGTTTCAGTCTTGCCGACCACAGCGGGGACAGGACCTATGCATACGGTCTTTGATGCCTTAGAGGTACCCATGGTGGCCTTCGGTCTAGGAAATGCCAATAGCCGAGACCATGGTGGAGATGAAAACGTGCGAATCGCCGATTACTACACCCATATTGAATTAGTAGAGGAGCTGATTAGAAGCTATGAGTAGAGATATTATCAAGTTAGATCAGATCGATGTGACTTTTCACCAAAAGAAGAGAACCATCACAGCGGTCAAGGATGTGACCATTCACATCCAAGAAGGGGATATCTACGGAATCGTTGGATATTCTGGAGCAGGGAAATCAACCCTTGTACGGGTGATTAACCTCTTGCAAAAACCATCTGCAGGGAAAATCACCATTGATAACGATGTGATTTTTGATGGTAAGGTCACTTTGACGGCGGAGCAGTTGCGTCGTAAGCGTCAAGACATTGGGATGATTTTCCAGCATTTCAACCTAATGAGTCAAAAGACAGCAGAGGAAAATGTAGCCTTTGCTCTCAAACACTCTGAACTTAGCAAGGAAGAAAAGAAAGCAAAAGTAGCTAAGTTGTTGGATTTGGTTGGCTTGGCAGACCGTGCTGAAAACTACCCTTCACAACTATCTGGAGGGCAAAAACAGCGTGTGGCCATTGCGCGTGCCTTGGCCAATGATCCAAAAATCTTGATTTCAGATGAGTCAACGTCTGCCCTTGACCCTAAAACAACCAAGCAAATTTTGGCCTTGTTGCAAGATTTGAACCAAAAATTAGGCTTGACGGTTGTCTTGATTACGCATGAAATGCAGATTGTCAAAGACATTGCCAACCGTGTGGCGGTTATGCAGGATGGGCGTTTGATTGAAGAGGGCAGTGTCCTTGAAATCTTCTCAGACCCTAAACAACCTTTGACACAGGACTTTATCTCAACAGCCACAGGTATTGACGAAGCCATGGTTAAGATTGAGAAGCAAGAAATCGTAGAACATTTATCTGAGAACAGTATCTTAGTGCAACTCAAGTATGCAGGGGCTTCGACAGACGAACCACTTTTGAATGAATTGTACAAGCGTTACCAAGTAACGGCCAATATCCTCTATGGAAATATCGAAATTCTCGATGGCACTCCTGTTGGAGAATTGGTGGTGGTCTTGTCAGGTGAAAAAGCAGCGCTAGTAGGTGCTCAAGATGCCATTCGTCAGGCTGGTGTGCAGTTAAAAGTATTGAAGGGAGGACAGTAAGATGACAGAGTTGATTCAAACTTATCTACCAAATGTCTATAAGATGGGCTGGGCTGGTCAGGCAGGCTGGGGAACAGCCATCTACCTAACTCTTTATATGACAGTTCTTTCCTTCATCATCGGAGGGTTCTTGGGGTTGGTAGCAGGTCTTTTCCTCGTCTTGACAGCGCCAGGCGGTGTCTTGGAAAATAAGGTTATCTTCTGGATTTTAGACAAGATTACCTCTATTTTCCGTGCAGTTCCTTTCATCATCCTCTTGGCAATCATGTCGCCACTCTCCCACTTGATCGTCAAGACTAGTATCGGGCCAAATGCAGCCCTTGTCCCACTTTCTTTTGCGGTCTTTGCCTTCTTTGCCCGTCAGGTGCAGGTGGTCTTGGCTGAGTTGGATGGTGGTGTCATTGAGGCGGCTCAAGCGAGCGGAGCGACCTTCTGGGACATCGTGGGTGTTTACCTATCAGAAGGTCTTCCAGATTTGATTCGTGTGACGACTGTGACCTTGATTTCCCTTGTTGGGGAAACAGCTATGGCGGGAGCAGTTGGTGCTGGTGGTATCGGTAACGTAGCCATCGCTTATGGATTTAACCGTTACAATCACGATGTGACCATCTTGGCGACTATCATTATCATTTTGATTATCTTTACAATCCAGTTCTTGGGAGATTTCTTGACCAAGAAATTGAGTCATAAATAAAAAGAGCCGAAGGGCTCTTTTTTAGTGATTAGATTTTGTGTGTAAACTTTTTACTAATGGCTTGTCCAAGCAAAGCCCCAATCAAGGCACCTAGGAGGATGCTTGAAACAAAGAGAAGGATTTTGTCCAACTCTGGAGCGACCATGATACGGTCAATGTATTCTTGGGATTTCCCACGTGCAAGTAAGGTTGCCACGTAAGCCTTGGGACGGATCCACATGAGGAAGATAGGGCCACTTGTGCTAAAAGCAAAGACGAGGAAGGAGAGGGTATTTTTGATTCGATCTCTGTAGTTTCCGAGACGAGCGATGGCATCTGCTGCAAGACCACAGGCGAGTCCTGGGAGAAAGGCACCAGCGCCATGCTTGCTAGCTAGGAAGAAAAGTGCCATAAAAAGTCCCAGAGTGGTGATAGCGCCAAAACGAGGGACCTTCGTCAAAAGAAGCATGTAGACACTGCCACCGACAAGGGCAGAAAAGGCAGGTGCGTAGAACATATTGCCTGTTTGGTCGACCAGGTGTCCTAGGAAGACTCCAATCCCTACACAGAGAAAGTAGAGGACGGCGGCCAAGAGGGTGGTTAAGATATTTTTCTTCATGAGAATCTCCTTGATGCGAATTAACAAAACCAATTGTATCACGCTTTTTGAGGATTGTAAATGGGAGTTCTATATTTTTGAAAACGCTTGAAATATGATATAATAGTTACATCGTTAGTTTAAGGAGAGTAGCATGGGAAAATTTTTAGAATTCGTCTTTAATCGTATCTTTTTGGGAATGATGGCGACGGCTTATTTCTGGCTATTAACACTAGCAGGAGGAGTGGTATTTGGTTTAGCACCAGCAAGTGCCACCCTTATGAGTTTGTATGCGGAGCATGGTTATACCTATCGAGCCTACCATTTGAAAGAAGCTTGGGAATTGTATAAGAGTAATTTTGTCAAGAGTAATTTGGCTTTCTATAGTTTTGTGTTTGTGGATCTTGTCCTAGTTTATGGTTTGTATCTTCTAGTTCAATTGCCCCACCAGACGATTTTCCACCTTTTGGCGACCTTTCTCAACGTCCTTGTAGTTGCTCTTGTCTTTCTAGCCTACACTGTTTCCTTGAAACTTCAGGTGTACTTTGATTTATCCTACCAAAATACCTTGAAACTGTCCCTTATCGGGATTTTTATGAGCTTACCTGCGATTGCCAAGGTTTTACTCGGGACGACTCTCCTTGTAGGAGTTGGTTATTATATGCCTGCCTTGCTCTTTTTTGTAGGAATTGGAATGTGGCATTTCTTTATCAGTGATATGTTGGAACCTATTTATGAAAGTATCCATGAAAAATTGGCGACAAAATAGAATGAAGCAGTTTTGGCTTCACTCTCTTTTACGGATTTATAGTTTGGTTATGATCGTGGTCATTGCCAGTTTTGCGATTATGCTATCGTATGCTGACTGGGACTCGCGTGAGAAAGAGGCCCAACGGGTTGCAGAACGTGTGACCACTCGGACAGTGAGTGAAGTGGAATACTATCACAGAGAGTCAACCCAACTTGCTCAGTCTTTGGTTGAAAATCAGGCCCGCATCGAAGGGATTTACAAGTATTTCAGTCTCAGCACACCAGACTATTTCTATTGGCAATTAGAGCGTAAAACTTCGCCTTATATCTCGGTTTCCCTGTATGAAAATATTGATGACCTCTATGTTCGGAATGATTTTGTGACTGGAGTGGCTATTGTTCTTCAGGACTACAAGGAAGTATATGTTTCGACTAGAGAAAAACGCAGTGGAGAGAAAGTTCCTGCGGAGGATTTTAAGCCAACAGCCAATAGTTTTGCTATTCCTGTTTCTGATCCTGTGTCTGACAAGGATTTAGGAGTGATCTATATCTCTCTATCCCCAGATGTTTTACATGGAGCTATTGACAATACTCGGGGTCATATCCCAATGGCTGTAACAGTAACTTCGCCTTTTGAGACTGAGATGTTCCATATTGGGGAGAAGGTCTCAGCCGAGCGAGAAAACTGGTTTGTGGGTGTCACCTCTCATGGTTATCAGGTTCGAGTTGCTGTTCCTAAAAATTTTGTTCTTACAGGAACTTTGACGAGTTCAGCTGTCACTATTGGGCTAAGTATTCTCTTTATCATCATTTTGTACGTGACCCTTAGACAGACTTTCTCAAATTACCAAAAGCAGGTCGTAGACCTAGTAGATTCGATCGAGGTGATTGCTCAAGGAGAAGAAGGCCTTCGAATCGATACCTCTGAAAAAGACCAAGAGTTGCTTCTCATTGCAGAAACAACCAATGATATGTTGGACCGCCTGGAAAAAAATATCCATGATATCTATCAGCTAGAGCTCAGTCAAAAAGATGCCAATATGCGAGCCCTGCAGGCTCAAATCAATCCTCACTTTATGTACAATACTCTGGAGTTTTTACGGATGTATGCCGTCATGCAAAGTCAGGATGAACTGGCAGATATTATCTATGAATTTAGTAGCTTGTTACGCAACAATATCTCTGACGAGCGGGAAACGACCTTGAAGCAGGAGTTGGAATTTTGCCGAAAATATAGCTATCTCTGCATGGTGCGTTATCCTAAATCCATTGCCTATGGTTTCAAGATTGCACCAGAATTGGAAGAAATGAGGATTCCAAAATTTACACTCCAACCATTAGTAGAAAACTACTTTGCCCATGGTGTTGATCATCGCAGAACAGATAATGTCATCAGTATCAAAGCCTTGAAAGGCCAAGGATGCGTTGAAATTCTAGTAGTAGATAATGGTCGAGGAATGCCCGCTGAGAAACTAGCTAGCTTGCAAGAAAAATTAACTCAACGAAGTTTTGAACACGAGGCAAGCTATAGTGGGGAGCGGCAATCAATTGGAATAGTAAATGTACACGAACGCTTTGTTCTCTACTTTGGGGATCGCTACCAAATCAGTGTAGAGTCAGCTGAGCAAGAAGGTGTTCGTTACCATATCACTATCCAGGATGAATAGAAAGGGTAGAAATGTATAAAGTTTTATTAGTAGACGATGAGTACATGGTGACAGAGGGGCTCAAGCGATTAATCCCCTTTGAAAAATGGGATATGCAAGTCGTCGCAACAGCTAATCACGCAGATGATGCTTTGGACTACGTCAAGGGAAATCCAGTAGATGTGGTCATTTCCGATGTCAACATGCCAGATAAGACCGGACTTGAGATGATTAGGGAAATGAAAGAGTTACTTCCAGATACCTATTATATCTTGCTGTCTGGTTATCAGGAGTTTGAGTACGTTAAAAAAGCCATGAACCTTAGTGTCGTGGATTATCTGGTCAAGCCAGTAGACAAGGTGGAGTTGGGCAATTTATTAGAAAAAATTGCGAGCCAACTTCAGGAAAAGGTGGAGCAAAGCCAGACTCTTAGCCAAGAATTGGATGAAGAAGGCTTTGTCAACTTCTTAGCAGGTAAAGATAACTGGTGGATAGGTCTTTCCAAGGAAAAACAAGGTTCTTTCACAATTCCTTACTATGTTTTGGGGCAAGACTGGCAGATTTTCATCTCTGATCAACAGCTCGATGGCATCATCGTGACACCATTTGAAGCACCCTACCAGCAGTCCTTTGAGAATTGGAAGATCAACGTAGAGAAAGCCCTCTTTTACGGTTCTGTCAATCTAGAAAAATCCGAAAGTTTGTTTGCTTATTACGAGCCGATTTATCGGGTGATTATCCAAGGGAATATCAATCAAATCATCGAAGAATTGACCCTGCTGGAGAAGGTTGTCTTAGAGAATACACCGCGCGTGGCGATCACCAAACAACTCTTCACCCAATTTGTCATGGATGTCTTCCACTTGTTTGAGCATCTAAAAGCGGATGATATGACCGAGATTGTCAAAGCCATCCATGCTATTAACTCCTTTGAAGAATTGGTTGCCTACATCAAAGCAACTTTGACCAAGTTCTTTGGCCAGTATCGTATGAATGAAAATGTGGTCAGCGTTCTAGAGGTGATCGGCCGCGATTATCAAAAAGAGTTATCACTTAAGGACATCAGCAAGGATCTCTTTATCAACCCAGTCTACCTTGGTCAGCTGATTAAGCGAGAAACCAACTCAACCTTTGCGGAATTGCTCAATAAACAGCGAATTAAGGCGGCGCAGCAGCTCTTGCTTTCGACCAGTGATAGCATCGAAGATATTTGCTATGCAGTTGGCTACAGTAATGTTGGATATTTCTACAAGGTTTTCCGTAAATTGTGCGGAAAATCACCGAAAGCCTATCGCAAACAAGTTGAAACCAGCTTGTAAAAGTTGTATTCCTGTACAAAAAATGCTATAATGTTCAAAATATCTTATGGAGGAAAACATGAAAAAGAATCCTATTTATCTTTGGGTCTTGTTAGTCCTATCAGCCCTTATTTCATCTATGTCATTATTTGGAATCTTGAGTCCATTGCCAAGTAAAGATGTGCTTCGTGCTAGCCTGGCGAATAGCGGGACGCTTACTGCTCAGCAATTAGAAGACACAGTCAACTATACTTACCAAGTAACAGCGTCATCGCACTCAATTTTTAATGTAGTTTTGATTGTTTTATCTGCTATTTTAGTTGTGGTAGCCTTTGTGTTCTTAGTTCGTAAAAACGTCCAATTTGCAAACTATGCTTATATTGGCTATGTTCTACTAGCTATTGTTGGTTTGGTTTATAGCTATATGAACGTTCAAGATGCAGTTCAATTAATCAAAGATACTACCCTCGGCTTAGGAATGGGAGCATTTGCACAAGGAACGAATATTTTATTCATCATTATCAATGTTCTCTTTTTAGCCTTAGTCTTTTACAAGATGTGGCGCCAGCAAAAGGATTTGGCCGAAGAAGTCGAAGCAGAAGAAGTTGCCTAAGTATTGACAAAAGAGAACTATCAAGTTACAATCTTGGTAGTTCTTTTACTATCCAAAAATAAAAATCGAGGTCAATATGAAAAAAATATCTTTAGTTTATATCAGTTTGAGTGGGAATACAGAGAGTTTTGTAACCCGACTTAAGGACTATCTCTTGTCCCAGCACGAAGGGATTGAGGTCCAAAAGATCCATATCAAGGATTTGGTCAAGGAAGGAAAAGATTTCTTTGAGATGGACCATCCTTATGTTGCCTTTTTACCAACCTATCTGGAAGGTGGGAATGGTGTCGATAATGGTGATGTTGAGATTCTGACGACTCCAGTGGGTGATTTTATCGCCTATGGAGATAATGCCAGTAAGTGTTTTGGCGTAGTGGGATCTGGCAATCGCAATTTTAATAACCAATACTGTTTGACTGCCAAGCAGTACAGTCAGCGCTTTGGTTTCCCTGTTCTAGCAGATTTTGAAATGAGAGGCATGCTGGAAGATATTAAAAAGGTCGCAGCGATTATTGCAGATTTGTATGAGTTAGAAACAGAAAAATAAAGTAGTACTGAAGGGCAGTTGAGATTTTCAACTGCTTTTTGCGTATACAAAAAGCACCCCGTAAGGGTGCCATTTATAAACTATCCTGCTTTTCCGATGGCAAGTGCATAGATAAAGAAAATAGCAAAGCCAAAGAGGAAAATCAACCCTGCGATAGCGAGGAGTTTTAGCCAAGAAGGAAGATTTTTATTCTCACGTGTCACCAATACATAGTTCAAAAGAGCGAAGAATGGTGTTGTCAGGAAAGAACCGATCATGGCAAAGCGAAGCATGGTTGAAACTTGTCCAGCAAAGAATTTAATAATTACGATACCAATGATAGCGGTAATGGTCATCCAGATGTTCAAAGATTTGCGAGTATCCTCTTTTTGACGAATCAAGAGTCGCAGCGATTCCTGATTGACACGAGAGTAGCCATCGATAACGGTGATGACTGTTCCAAAGATACAAAGAAAGGCGATAAAGGTAATCAAATAACGGGACCATTCTCCAAGAACAGAGGCATACATACCCACAAACTGAGAAATGTACTTGGCTGAAGCGGCTTCAACTGCTTGTCCTGTAGGATACTGAATAAGTGCTCCGAGTGCCACGAAGAATACAGCTAGAATAGCAGTTCCAATGTAACCAACGTTAAAGTCGAAAAGAGCGTCCGCTGTATTAAAGTTGACGGTCTTTTTCTTTTCAGCAGACCAGAGTGAATTGATGGCTGAAATTTCAATAGGGGCAGGCATCCATCCTAAGAGGGAAACGATGAAAGGGAGGGCCGCTATTTGCCAAGGTGTCTTTTCGACAAAATCAGAGCTGTATTCTGGATGTTTAATTGCTGCAATAATAACTGCAAGAACTGTTGCAATGGTCAAAGCAGACATGATCCATTTTGCCATACCATCCAATAGTTTGTAGCCACCAAAGAGTAGCATGGCCCAAATGACTGCAACAAGGATAAGGGACCATTGAGTGATGCTAAGACCAATCATTGGAAAAGCGCTAGCGATGATAGCTGAGCAAAGGATAGCGACTCCAGCTGTATTAACCATGGCAGAGAAGACGTTGAGGACAAAGAAAATCCAGAGATAGAGTTTTCCTTTTTCGGCATAACCTTCCACCAAGGTTTTGCCAGTGTCGGCAGTATATTCGGCACCAAAACGGAAAAATGGATATTTAAAAACATTGGCCAAGATAACCAAGAGGAGTAGTGACCAACCATAGGAACCACCAGCTTGAGTAGAAGATACAATGTGAGAACCTCCAACGGCAGCAGAAGCCATTAGGATTCCTGGCCCCATTGCCTTTAGTTTGCTTGCCCAGGTTGACTGGTTTGATAACGTAACTTGTGACATAATAAACACTCCTATTTTTGAATTTTCAGAATAATCTGAATAGATAGCTACTATTCTACAAAAAACTTAAAGGAAATGCAAGAATATTTTGAAAAAATACAGAAAATTACAGAAAACTTTACATGCATTAATGAAATTTCTCCAAGGAGAATATGGTAAGCCTAAAAAATCCGAGAAGAAAGCTTCTCGGATTTTGATTATTTCAATTGATCTGTAACGTCTTTTGAGAGCAACATTCCCAGATGGTAAGTTTGACATCATTGATATTTTCAGTCGTGTGAATTTTCTCTTTGATGTCAGACCTAAATGTCTCGTCCTTCAAGAGTTGCTCTTGGTAGAGTCTTTGAAGTCTTTCCTTCTCGTACTTATTGAGCAGAAAAAGGAAAACCAAGCTAAGTACAACGAGGATATAAGCATATTGGCTCATAAGGAATCTCCCAGTGTGATAAAGAAATAGTAAAAGTGAATAAATTATTTCATTGAACAGCTGCAAGGCCGAACAAAATATAAATGTTATTTTGCCTCAATCGTTCAGATTGCTTTCAAGTAATTTAAAAGATTACGACATGAGCCTAACCAAATCGATATTATTTGTTTAGGTGAATTAGTGAAGCGTTTAGGCAATTATCTCTGGTTACGACGTAAAGAAACATAAATCGACAATATTTATGTTTCTTTACTAGTGAAGCGCCTAGCCAAAGTCCGAATAGGATTTGGCGTTAGTTACTTAGATTGCTCCGCAATCAAGTAACTTTGGCGATTTACATCTTCTCTGGCGCTTCTACTCCGAGCAAACGAAGAGCTTCTTTGAGGACGACTGCGGTTGCATAGCTGAGGGCCAGACGGCTGTCGCGCTCAGGACTTTCATCTAGAATACGTGTATGTGCATAGTACTTGTTAAAAGCTTGAGCCAAACTAATCGCAAATTTCGCAATGATAGAAGGTTCAAAATTATCTGCTGCACGATTGATAATACGTGGGAAGTCTTGGAGTAGTTTAATGATTTCCCAGCTTTCAGCATCATTCAGGCTGTAGTTGCCAGCGGTATCTGGTTTGAAATCGGCTTTGCGCAAGATAGATTGGATACGAGCGTAGGCGTATTGAACGTAAGGTCCAGTTTCTCCTTCAAAGGATACCATAGCTTCAAGGTCGAAGTCGTATCCATTTGTACGGTCGGTCTTAAGATCATAGAACTTGATGGCCCCAACTCCAACAGCGTGGGCAACCTGGTCTTTATTTTCTAACTCAGGATTTTTCGCTTCGATTTGGGCCTTGGCACGACTAACAGCTTCTGCAATAGTAGGTTCTAGCAAGATGACATTTCCTTTACGAGTAGAGAGTTTTTTCCCTTCTTTTGTTACCAATCCAAACGGAACATGGACAATGTCTTGGCTCCAATCGTAGCCCATCTCTTGTAGTACTGCCTTGAGTTGTTTGAAGTGGGCAGATTGCTCTTGACCAACAACATAGATGGATTTTGCAAATTGGTATTCGTTTTTACGGTAGAGGGCTGCAGCCAAGTCACGTGTGATATAGAGAGTTGCACCATCAGATTTTTTGATAAGGGCTGGATGTTCAATTCCATATTTCTCAAGATTGACAACTTGGGCTCCCTCTGACTCAACAAGAAGTCCTTTTTCAGCAAGAAAGTCTACAACAGCATCCATCTTATCATTGTAAAAGGCTTCTCCGTTGTAGCTGTCAAATTCGACTTGTAATTCATTGTAAAGGCGGTTGAATTCCACTAAACTTTCATCACGGAACCATTGCCAGAGAGCGAGGGCTTCCTCATCTCCATTTTCCAGTTTGCGGAACCATTCGCGTGCTTCTTCATCTAAGCTAGGGTCTTTTTCAGCTTCAGCATTGATGCGAACGTAGAGTTTAAGAAGTTCATCGATTGGATGCGCTTTAACTGCTTCCTCATTTCCCCATTTTTTGTAGGCAACGATCAACATTCCAAACTGTTTGCCCCAGTCTCCCAAATGGTTGACCTTGACCGTTTGATAGCCGATTTTTTGGAAAATATGTGATAAGCTATCTCCGATAACCGTTGAACGCAAGTGCCCAATAGAGAATGGTTTAGCGATATTGGGACTAGACATATCGATAACGATATTTTCTTGCTTGCCAATAGTTTGGTCGGCATAGTGTTCTTTTTCAGTGATAACATTTTGCAACACTTGAGCCGAAATAGCACTTTTATCAAGGAAAAAGTTGACGTAAGGTCCAGTAGCAACAACCTTTTCAAAGGCATGACTATTGATTTTTTCAGCAATATCTGCTGCGATCATTTGCGGAGCTTTACGCTCGACCTTTGCTAGAGAAAAGGCAGGGAAGGCGATGTCTCCCATTTCTGAGTTTTTAGGTGTTTCCAGTAAATTTAAAATAGCCTCTTGATCCAGGCTATCAATGACGCTAGCCAACTCGCTAGCAATCAATTCTTTTGTATTCATAAGGGCTCCTTTTGGGCTTTTTTACTATTTTAACACAATTTACTACATTTTTTGAGAAAGAAAAGAATTTTTTTGAATTATCTAGTTTTTTTGGTATAATGTAGTTATAAAATAAATGTAAAACTTGTTATAAATATTCACTTAAGAGGATAATATGAGAAAAAGAGAACGGCATCAATTGATTAAAAAGATGATCACCGAAGAAAAACTTGGGACACAAAAAGAGATTCAAGATCGTTTAGAAGCTCGTAATGTTTATGTGACACAAACGACTTTGTCACGTGATTTGCGTGAAATCGGCTTGACCAAGGTTAAGAAAAATGATATGGTGTATTATGTACTAGCAAATGAGACAGATAAGATTGATTTAGTTGAGTTTTTGTCTCATCATTTAGAAGGAGTTGCAAGAGCTGAATTCACCTTGGTACTTCATACCAAACTTGGGGAAGCTGCAGTCTTAGCAAACATTGTAGATGCAAACAAGGATGAATGGATTTTAGGAACGGTTGCTGGTGCTAATACCTTATTGGTTATTTGTCGAGACCAGCACGTTGCCAAACTGATGGAAGATCGTTTGCTAGATTTGATGAAAGATAAATAAGGTCTTGGGAGTTGCTCTCAAGACTTATTTTTAGCAAGGAGAGACGGAAAATGGCAATAGAAAAGCTATCACCCGGCATGCAACAGTATGTGGATATTAAAAAACAATACCCAGATGCTTTTTTGCTTTTTCGGATGGGTGATTTTTACGAGTTGTTCTATGAAGATGCAATTAATGCAGCGCAAATTTTAGAAATTTCCTTAACGAGTCGGAATAAAAATGCAGAAAATCCGATACCCATGGCGGGCGTCCCCTATCATTCTGCCCAACAATATATCGATGTTCTGATTGAACAGGGTTATAAAGTTGCTATTGCAGAACAGATGGAAGATCCCAAACAAGCAGTTGGTGTTGTCAAGCGAGAGGTGGTCCAGGTCATCACACCTGGTACAGTAGTTGATAGTAGTAAGCCCGATAGTCAGAATAATTTCTTGGTTGCCTTAGATCGTGATGGCAATCAATTTGGTCTGGCTTATATGGACCTGGTGACGGGTGACTTTTATGTGACGGGTCTATTAGATTTCACGCTAGTTTGTGGGGAAATTCGTAACCTCAAGGCTCGAGAAGTGGTGCTGGGTTATGACTTGTCTGAGGAAGAAGAACAAATTCTCAGCCGTCAGATGAATCTGGTACTTTCTTATGAGAAGGAAGGCTTTGAGGATATTCATTTACTAGATCCACGATTAGCAGCTGTGGAGCAAGCAGCAGCTAGTAAGCTCCTCCAGTATGTTCATCGGACCCAGATGCGGGAATTGAACCACCTCAAACCAGTTATCCGCTATGAAATTAAAGATTTCTTACAGATGGACTATGCGACCAAGGCTAGTCTGGATTTGGTTGAGAATGCCCGTTCAGGCAAGAAGCAAGGCAGTCTTTTCTGGCTTTTAGATGAAACCAAGACGGCTATGGGCATGCGGCTCTTGCGTTCTTGGATTCATCGTCCCTTGATTGATAAGGAGCGAATCGTCCAACGTCAAGACGTGGTGCAGGTCTTTCTTGACCACTTCTTTGAGCGCAGCGATTTAACGGACAGTCTCAAGGGTGTTTATGATATCGAACGTTTGGCTAGTCGGGTTTCTTTTGGCAAGACCAATCCCAAGGATCTTTTACAGTTAGCGACCACCTTATCCAGTGTGCCACGGATTCGTGGGATTTTAGAAGGCATGGAGCAACCTGCCCTAACCTATCTTATCGAACAGTTAGATGCCATCCCTGAGTTGGAGAGCTTGATTAGTGCTGCCATTGCTCCTGAAGCTCCTCACGTGATTACGGAAGGTGGCATTATCCGTACGGGATTTGATGAGACCTTAGACAAGTACCGTCGTGTGCTCAGAGAAGGGACTAGCTGGATTGCTGAGATTGAGGCTAAGGAGAGAGAAAACTCTGGCATCAGTACGCTCAAGATCGACTACAATAAAAAAGATGGTTACTATTTCCATGTGACCAATTCGCAACTGGGAAATGTGCCAGCCCACTTTTTCCGCAAGGCAACACTGAAAAACTCAGAACGCTTTGGTACCGAAGAATTAGCCCGTATCGAGGGAGATATGCTGGAGGCGCGTGAGAAGTCAGCCAACCTAGAATACGAAATCTTTATGCGCATCCGTGAAGAAGTCAGCAAGTACATCCAGCGTTTGCAGGCTTTAGCCCAAGGAATTGCGACGGTTGATGTCTTGCAAAGTCTCGCAGTTGTGGCTGAAACCCAGCATTTGATCAGACCTGAGTTTGGAGAGGATTCACAAATAGATATCCAAAAAGGGCGCCATGCTGTCGTCGAAAAGGTCATGGGAGCGCAGACCTACATTCCAAACAGTATCCAGATGTCAGAAGATACCAGCATTCAACTGATTACGGGGCCCAACATGAGCGGGAAGTCTACCTACATGCGCCAGTTAGCCATGACAGCGGTTATGGCCCAGATGGGTTCTTACGTGCCAGCAGAAAGTGCCTATTTACCGATTTTTGATGCTATCTTTACCCGTATCGGAGCGGCAGATGATTTGGTTTCAGGTCAATCAACCTTTATGGTGGAGATGATGGAGGCAAACAATGCCATTGCGCATGCGACCAAGAACTCTCTCATTCTCTTTGATGAATTGGGACGAGGAACTGCAACTTATGACGGGATGGCTCTTGCCCAGTCCATCATCGAATACATCCATGAGCATATCGGAGCCAAAACCCTCTTTGCGACCCACTACCATGAGTTGACCAGTCTGGAGTCTAGCTTGGAACACTTGGTCAATGTCCATGTGGCAACCTTGGAGCAGGATGGGCAGGTCACCTTCCTTCATAAGATCGAACCAGGACCAGCTGACAAATCCTACGGTATCCATGTTGCTAAGATTGCTGGTTTACCAGCAGAACTTTTAGCAAGGGCGGATAAGATATTGACTCAACTGGAGAGTCAAGGGGGAGAAAGTCCTGCTCCCATTAGAGAAACAAGTGCTGTCACAGAGCAGATGTCACTCTTTGATGCGCCTGAAGAACATCCTATCCTAGCAGAATTAGCTAAACTGGATGTGTACAATATGACACCTATGCAGGCTATGAATGTCTTAGTCGAGTTCAAACAAAAATTATAAAAAGAATCCCACTCGCGCCTTTGTGAGTGGGATTTCTCTATTACTTTTTATGAGCCAAGAGTTGATTGATGTGGTCTACTTTTTTAGCTTCTCTTTTATAGAGAATAGTCCAGATGATAAGGTAGACAATCGCAAACTCTGGAATGAGCTGGAGATAGAAGGTCCAGTGGAAGGGGAACCAACCAGCCAGAGTTGCTAGTGGAACAAAGCCAGCCAGCATGAGGAAGAAATGGGAAAGTGTGGCACGGAGCAAGCTCCAGTCACGATTGAATAAACGACTGCCAAAGCTAAAGAGAACTCCGATAGCTGACCAGATGATCATACAGTAGAGCAAGATCAAGGCACCATGAACCTGATGTTCCACCATCACTTGTCCGACTAGAGAATCGGGACTAAGTGGAGCGTAGGTATTTGGTGCATAAATGAGTGAAAAGATGATAGAGAGGATGAGACCGATAAGAACACCAGCGGCTGCATCGTGAAAGATTTGTTTTTTCATAGTTCTAATTTCTCCTTGATGGTTTTTAGGTAACGGCGAGATGAGTAGGTAAAGCTTTCGTTTTTGAGAAAGATTTCGACCAGGCCGTTGGGGGTTAGTTTGAGATGAGAGATAGCGTCAATATTAACGATTTCTGATTGGGAAATTTGGATAAAAGTGGTCGGCAGAATGTCAAGAACTTGATAGAGACGCAAATCAATGGTATAGGTCTGAGATGCAGTTTCTGCTAGAACCTTGCGATTCTCGATATAGAAGCGTTGTATCTTACCAATCTTAACTAGATAGACCTGATCATCAATCTTTCCTTTGATTGTTTCTTTTTGGTCAAGAGTTTCTGCGAACTCGATGACTTTCTGGACTTTTTCGGTCGGCTGAGGAGTTTGGACAATCAGCTTTTCCTCCTCATAAGTCTCCTTAATCTGTAGTTCTACTTTCATAAATTTCCCTCCTTTTCAGTTATACAAGGTTGTGATCACTTCCTGTATACCTTTATTAAACACTATTTTACGACCCATGGCAAGAGCTTTTGTCTATGTGGAGAGATTTGGAGTCTATGTGGTATTTGCTTTTTCTGGTAACATCTGAAATATGGTATAATAGCACTAATCAATTTCTAGGAAAATAGATACAGAAAGGGGCTGAAAGATGTCTCATATTATTGAATTGCCAGAGGTGCTGGCAAACCAGATCGCGGCAGGGGAGGTTATCGAACGTCCTGCCAGTGTGGTCAAAGAGTTGGTAGAAAATGCCATTGACGCAGGCTCTAGCCAGATTATCATTGAGATTGAGGAAGCTGGTCTTAAGAAGATTCAAATCACAGATAATGGCCATGGAATTGCCCACGATGAGGTTGAATTGGCCCTGCGTCGTCATGCAACCAGTAAGATAAAAAATCAGGCAGACCTCTTTCGGATTCGGACGCTCGGATTTCGAGGTGAAGCCCTGCCTTCTATCGCTTCTGTCAGTGTCTTGACTTTGTTGACGGCGGTGGATGGTGCGAGTCATGGGACCAAGCTCGTTGCGCGTGGGGGAGAAGTTGAGGAAGTCATCCCAGCGACTAGTCCTGTGGGGACCAAGGTTTGTGTGGAGGACCTCTTTTTCAACACACCTGCCCGCCTCAAGTATATGAAGAGCCAGCAAGCGGAATTGTCTCATATCATTGATATTGTCAATCGTCTGGGATTGGCTCATCCTGAGATTTCTTTTAGTTTAATCAGTGATGGCAAGGAAATGACGCGGACAGCAGGGACTGGTCAACTGCGTCAAGCCATCGCAGGGATTTACGGTTTGGCGAGTGCTAAGAAGATGATTGCCATTGAGAACTCTGACCTAGATTTCGAAATTTCAGGTTTTGTGTCTTTACCTGAATTAACCCGAGCAAATCGTAACTATATCAGCCTCTTCATCAATGGCCGTTATATCAAGAACTTCTTGCTCAATCGTGCTATTTTGGATGGTTATGGCAGCAAACTCATGGTAGGGCGTTTTCCACTGGCAGTCATTCACATCCATATCGACCCTTATCTGGCTGATGTCAATGTTCATCCAACCAAACAAGAAGTGCGGATTTCTAAGGAAAGAGAGCTGATGGCGCTGGTTTCAGAAGCTATTTCAAATAGTCTCAAGGAACAAGCCTTGATACCTGATGCTTTAGAAAATCTTGCCAAGTCGACCATGCGTAATCGTCAAAAGGTAGAGCAGACCATTCTCCCACTCAAAGAAAATACGCTTTACTATGAAAAAACAGAACTCTCAAAACCTAGTCAAGCTGAGGTGGCCGATCATCAGGTTGAATTAACTGCGGAGGGTAGGGACCTAACCCTGTTTGCTAAGGAAACTTTGGACCAATTGACTAAGCCAGCAAAACTGCATTTTGCAGAGAGAAAGCCTGCTAACTATGACCAATTAGACCATCCAGAGTTAGACTTAGCCAGTCTTGATAAGGCTTATGACAAGCTAGAGCGAGAAGAATCATCCAGCTTCCCAGAGTTGGAGTTTTTCGGACAGATGCACGGGACCTATCTTTTTGCCCAAGGGCGAGATGGACTTTACATCATAGACCAGCACGCGGCTCAGGAAAGGGTTAAGTACGAGGAATACCGCGAAAATATTGGCAATGTTGACCAGAGCCAGCAACAACTCCTAGTGCCCTACATCTTTGAATTCCCAGCAGATGATGTCCTTCGTCTCAAGGAAAGAATGCCTCTCTTAGAGGAAGTGGGTGTCTTTTTAGCAGAGTACGGAGAAAATCAATTTATCCTGCGTGAACATCCTATTTGGATGTCAGAAGAGGAGATTGAGTCTGGTATCTATGAAATGTGTGATATGCTACTCTTGACCAAGGAAGTTTCGATCAAGAAATACCGAGCAGAGCTGGCTATCATGATGTCCTGCAAGCGGTCTATCAAGGCCAACCATCGTATCGATGACCACTCAGCCAGACAGCTCCTTTATCAGCTTTCTCAATGTGACAATCCCTATAACTGTCCACACGGACGTCCCGTTTTGGTGCATTTTACCAAGTCGGATATGGAAAAGATGTTCCGACGTATTCAAGAAAATCATACCAGTCTTCGTGAGTTGGGGAAATATTAAGAACACAAAAAGCCTTTGTTTTTCCAAACAAGGCTTTTTAGCTTTTCTAAGGTGGGAATTTTGAATGGACATGGGCAACTTGACACGAGGTTTACACTTGCTTGACAGGACCAGTCCTATAAAAGTACTGAGAAATATGATTTAATTGATTCAAGATTTCGCAGAATCGTCTTGGTTTGAAGGATTCTCAGGCCCAATTACCTTATCAAGATAACGTTGTTTGGTTTTGAAAGTCTTGTTGATCGCAATTGCTGAAGCGATTAAGAGAACGAAGGTCAGCCAAATCCAGGCGGTGAACTCGGCTGGAAAACTAGAACCGGCTAAAAAGAGATAGATAGCCAGAGCCAAGACGAAAATATAAATCACTTGCCAGAAGCCAAAGGATTTAACTTCTCTATAGTATTTGTCCTTATCTTCCTCCAAAATCACTGCCGTGGAAGATTTTTCAGAGTTTTCATCCAGTAGTAGATAGTCAGTTGTTACTTGGAAAATCTTGCTTAATTCAATGATTTTTTCGATTTCTGGAAGGACTTGTCCAGACTCCCATTTTGAGATGCTTTGCCGAGAAACATTAATTTTTTCTGCTAGCTTTTCTTGGGACCAACCTTTTTCCTTTCGGAGTTCAAATAGTTTTTCTGCGAGTTTCATGATTCTATCCTCCTTTTTCTACCTCTATCCTAACAATTTTTACTTATAATGAGAATACAATCTCCTGTACTATTTG
Organism: uncultured Streptococcus sp.; assembly: GCA_900546335.1. Lineage (GTDB taxonomy): Bacteria > Bacillota > Bacilli > Lactobacillales > Streptococcaceae > Streptococcus. Next base: position 14,835 of record URCN01000005.1, on the reverse strand, counting down.
TCAACCAGAGGTTGCACCTTTTGTTGCAGTCTGTCTCAAGGAAATATGGTATACTAGATAGGCAAAATAAGGGAGAAAAAATTATGTACGAATATCTTAAAGGAATCATTACCAAAATCACTGCTAAATATATCGTCCTTGAGGCAAATGGTATCGGTTATATCTTGCATGTAGCTAATCCTTATGCCTACTCAGGTCAGGTTAATCAAGAAACTCAGATTTATGTGCACCAAGTTGTCCGTGAGGATGCCCATCTGCTTTATGGTTTTCGATCAGAAGATGAGAAAAAGCTTTTTCTTAGTCTGATATCGGTATCAGGAATTGGTCCAGTGTCAGCTCTTGCCATTATCGCTGCTGATGACAATGCTGGCTTGGTTCAAGCCATCGAGACTAAGAACATCACCTACTTGACCAAGTTCCCCAAAATTGGCAAGAAAACAGCCCAACAGATGGTGCTGGACTTGGAAGGCAAGGTAGTCGTGGCTAGTGATGACCTTCCTGCCAAAGTCGCAGTACAAGCCAGTGCTGAAAACCAAGAACTGGAAGAAGCTATGGAAGCCATGCTGGCACTGGGCTACAAGGCGACTGAACTTAAGAAAATCAAGAAATTCTTTGAAGGAACGACGGATACAGCAGAGAACTATATCAAGTCGGCCCTTAAGATGTTGGTCAAATAGGAGTATAATATGCCAAAACGCTGTGGTTGGGTAAAAATGAATAATCCCTTATATGTAGCCTATCATGATGAGGAGTGGGGGCAACCCCTTCATGATGACCGCGCTCTTTTTGAACTGCTCTGTATGGAGACTTATCAGGCTGGTCTGTCTTGGGAAACGGTACTCAACAAACGCCAGGCTTTCCGAGAAGCATTTCATGGCTATCAAATTCAAGCGGTCGCGGAAATGACAGATGGGGAGTTGGAAGCCTTGTTAGAGAATCCAGCCATCATCCGAAATCGTGCCAAGCTCTTTGCGACACGCTCCAATGTCCAAGCATTTTTACAAGTTCAGGAAGCATATGGCTCCTTTGATGCCTATCTCTGGTCTTTTGTCAATGGACAAACCATCATCAATGATGTCCCCGACTATCGCCTAGCCCCAGCTAAAACGTCTTTATCTGAGAAAATATCCAAGGATCTCAAAAAACGTGGTTTCAAATTCACAGGTCCAGTTGCGGTTTTGGCTTTTCTACAAGCAGCAGGTTTGATTGACGACCACGAGAATGATTGTGAGTGGAAAAGCGGAAATAAGTGAGTGCAGGCGTCTAATTATCTGAGAATATAGAAAAAAGCTGAGAAGAGTTTCTCAGCTTTTTGATTATATGCTAGTAACTTTTATAGTGCAGTAAGAAATGTCAGTCCACCTAAGACAACGCCAGCTGAGTTTGGAATAATTAGTATCCAATCCTTCTTAGGTTCTTTTGTCCACCCGTAAATAACCCAAATTAAACAAGATACTGCTGCGGATAAAGGCTGGAATGGTTGAGCTTTGTTGCCTTGTAAATTGGCAAAAATTTGTGGGATGTAGGCGATAAATACAATAATCCCGATAAAGGCCCCGATTGAACCGACAATTTGATTTATTTTTTGTTTAGTCATATACACCTCCTTTAAAAAGATATCATAGAAATAAGCAAAATGCAATAAATTCAGACACAAATTGTAACGAAAATCAATACCAAAGCACAAAAATGGAGAAATTGTTTATTTTTTGTTATCGTCAAAGCGAATGACTTGCTCCTGTGCATCTACATAGGCGTGAACGCCAAAGGGCACAATGGCTCTTGGTGTGGCATGGCCAACGTTTAGATTATAGACAATCGGGATATTGCTGTCAATGATGTCCATTAGTGCTTCCTTATAGTCGTCATAGAAGGTTTCATCCATAGGTTTTCCGACCAATAGTCCACTGATGACATCAAATATCCCAGTTTCTTTCAAAGCCTGCAACATTTTTTTGAAATCATCAGGTTCAGGCTTTTCTTGACTTGTTTCTAGCAATAGAATCTTTCCTTCCCAGTCAGATAAGTCAGGGAAAAGTTTGTATTTTTGGCAGAGGTCTGTGCTATCTGCGTGTAGAGAGTTGTCAAAAATATCATAGAGAGACTCAAGACAACCACCGAGGATTTCTCCCTCAAACTGAGCATTGCCTTGTAACAAGTCAAAACCAGTATTTACATGGCTGACACGAGGTGTTCCCAAAGCTTTGGGACTGAAGTCAGTTCTTTCCTCATACCAAACGTCGCTAGGGCGGATTTCTGAGATTCTTCCCGTCTCGATCAGTTCTTTAAAGTAGTGGAGGCTATAGGGTAACATTTCTTTGTCTAACTCACAAATGTCTGCTAGAAATGATTGGCCGTAAAAAGTCTTGATTCCTAGTTTATGCAACATGAGATGGTTCATGGTCGTATCCGAGAAACCGAGAAAAATCTTTGGTTTGATAACCTTTTGAAGTTGGTCCTTTTCAAAAAGATAAGGTAGCAAGCGATAGGTATCGTTTCCACCAATGGCGCATAGAATCATGTCGATGCTATCGTCCGAAAAGGCCTGCATCAAATCCTCTGCACGAGCTTCAGGATGTTCTTTGATAAAATCTAAGCCTTTTAGCGAATGAGGTAAAAAGATAGGATTGAGTCCGAGGTCCTTGAGACGTTGAATACCCAGGTCCACTTCGTGCTTGACAAAGTCTTCACCCATAGTCCCACTAGATAAACTTATAATACCAATAGTAGAAACTATATCTCATCCTCCTAGAAATAAATTGATACTCTTCGAAAATCAAATTCAAACCACGTCAGCTTTGCCTTGCCGTACTCAAGTACAGCCTGCGGCTAGCTTCCTAGTTTGCTCTTTGATTTTCATTGAGTATGAGCCTATTCTATCACAAAAGATGAGAGAAAACTATAGGAATTAGAGTCAGAAGTGCTATTGAATCTCAAGAAAGCAAGTGAAAAAAGCAACCGCTTGTGCAGTTGCTTTTCGTTTTTCTAATCTCTAATCTCACTAGATATGAGTTACTTGGTCAACTCTTGATTATAGGAGAGGGCTAAATCAATCCAGTAAGGCAATTCTTTTTGACCATCTATATCTAAGTCTATATAGCCATGATAAAGGCGTCCCCTCATCAATGTAGTATGAGCTCCTGTTCGGGGCAGAACTTGCTTCTCCATTTCCTTGCCAATTCTCACCATAACCAGCTCGTTCTTTCTGGAACTGACTGTAAGGACCATTTTCCCACGAATCATAAAGGCAAGACCACCAAACAGTTTCTTTTCTTCTAACTCTTCTTCGAAAATTTGGGGAGGAAGTTTGAGTGCTAGAATTTTTCGAATCTGCTGTGCCAAGGATTGACTATATGCCATAGCGTTTCACTTTTCTTAATAACGTGATGGGCCTGCGCTTGCACTTCGGATGTTGAAACGTTTCTTGAGATAGAAGCGAAGGGCGAGAAGGGCTGCTCCTAGAACAGCCAAAGGCAGTGGAGCAAGAATTGGATTGAGAGCTGCTGGTAGGAAGCTTGTTGCGAAGAAGACAGCCAACCAGAGAAGCATAGCAGCGAGGATGACGAGGATTGATTTCCAGAAAGGAGGGCGCTGGCTACGATCTGTGTCTGGTCCATAATACTGGTAGACAAAGTAGTACATCAAGTAGAAGGCAACACCTCCAACAAGCCCAACCAACAAGAGGGTAATCAAACCATAGCCAATAGCCTGGTCTGTAGAGAAAAAGTTGGTCAGAGCGCTAACCAGTGCAAAGAGACTGGTAATAAAAAGGGCTGAGTCCATAATCATGAGTTTTGGATCATCATTTTCTTTTGGATGCTCTTTTTCGTACTGTTCCTTGACAGTGAAGCTATGAGCCCAGTGGGTTGGAGCGCCGTAGAGGGAACGTGCAGTCGTCCCTTTGGCTTGCTCTTCAAGGATTTTAGGAATGACTTCCTCAAAGACAGCCTTGATTTCAGCGTCAGTTTTACCATCTTTGATAAATTGTTGGGTAGCGATGTGGATAAACTCTTGGTTTTTCTTGGTTAGTTTTTGTAAATCAATCTGAGACATAGGGATTCCTCTTAGAACCATTTTTTATGGATGAGATAGAGAGTGAGTGAAACACTCATAGCAAAGGCGATAAAGACGATTAACCAGAAGGCGTGAGGTTCACCGTTTAGAGGGATTTCATTATCCTTAAAGTTCATCCCGTAGGCTGAGAAGATCATTGTTGGGACAGACATAACGATGGTCACGAGAGCCAAGGTCTTCATGATGTTGTTCTGGTTGTTGGAAATGATAGAGGCAAAGGTCTCTGTCATAGAGTGAAGGACGTTTCCATAGATATCTGCCATCTCAATGGCCTGTTGGGTTTCAATCAGGGTATCCTCAAGTAGGTCTTCGTCCTCTAAGTATTTTTTGATATTGCTGGTTGCACTGGTCAATTTCTTAATCACGCGCTCATTTGTCTTAAGTGAGGCCTTGAAATAGACGATGGTCTTTTCCAATTCCATGAGTTCGATCAGTTCTTCGTTTCGAGTGGATTTGTGAAGTTGACTTTCGATCTGGTCACTCTTACGGTCAATCGAACGAAGGGCTGTCAGGTAAAGTTCAGCGTTGCGGTAGAGAATCTGGAAGATAAAACGTGAACGCATGAAAGTGTAGAAATTGCGCAGTCTACGGTTGATAAAGACATCGAGAACAGGGAGGGGCTCCAAGCAGGTAGTGATAATGGTCTCCTCGGTGATGATAATCCCTAGCGGAATCGTTACGTAGTAGGTGCGATTGTTTCTTTCCTCTGTGATGGGAACGTCTACGATGATCAAAGTATACTCATCTTCAATGGTAATACGGGACATTTCTTCCGCATCAAGCGGTGCTCGAAGGTCGGCAATATCAATGTCAAAGGCGTTAGCGATTTCCAACGATTCATTTTGTGTAGGATTGACGAGATTGATCCAAGTACCCGGTTCAAGCGTGTCGATCTCTTTAAATTCAGTTGTTGTTGAGAGAAAAACTTGTTTCATATCCCCTATCCTTTCCTACTATTCAGTGATTCATTTTTTGCACCGTACTATTATACTACAAAAACAGCTTTTTGGGTAATAGAATTTCACATTTTTTGGTATAATGGAAAGCAATAATGGACTAGAAAGAACAAAGATGCAAGATAAAATTGTGATTCATGGGGCGCGTGCCCATAACTTAAAAAATATTGATGTGGAGATTCCGCGAGACAAGCTGGTTGTCGTGACCGGTTTGTCAGGGTCTGGGAAATCCAGTCTGGCCTTTGATACCCTCTATGCGGAAGGGCAACGTCGTTATGTAGAGAGCTTGTCAGCCTACGCTCGTCAGTTCTTGGGCAACATGGAAAAACCAGATGTAGATGCTATTGATGGTCTCAGCCCAGCTATTTCCATCGACCAAAAAACAACTAGTAAAAACCCTCGCTCGACCGTGGGAACGACGACTGAAATCAATGATTATCTGCGTCTCCTCTACGCACGTGTGGGGACGCCTTACTGTATCAACGGGCATGGGGCTATCAAGGCTTCTTCTGTTGAGCAAATCGTGGATAAGGTCTTGGAATTGCCAGAACGCCAACGCTTGCAGATTTTGGCCCCTGTCATCCGCAAGAAAAAAGGGCAACACAAGAGCGTCATTGAAAAGATTCAGAAAGACGGCTATGTTCGTGTCCGAGTGGATGGGGAAGTCTATGATGTGACCGATGTGCCAGAGTTGTCTAAGAGCAAGCAACACAATATCGATGTTGTGGTAGACCGTATTGTTATCAAGGAGGGTATCCGTAGCCGTCTCTTTGATTCCATTGAGGCTGCCCTTCGTATCGCAGAAGGCTATGTGATTATCGACACTATGGACGATTCGGAGTTGCTCTTTTCTGAGCACTATGCCTGTCCAGTTTGTGGTTTTACAGTACCAGAGTTAGAGCCTCGTCTCTTCTCCTTCAATGCCCCATTTGGCTCGTGTAGTGAGTGTGATGGTTTGGGCATCAAGCTGGAGGTGGATATCGACCTAGTAGTGCCAGATACCAGCAAAACCTTGCGTGAGGGAGCCTTGGCACCTTGGAATCCTATCTCATCCAATTACTATCCAAACATGCTTGATCAGGCCATGACAGCCTTTGGAGTGGATATGGATAAGCCCTTTGAGGACTTGTCAGAAGAAGATAAGAACTTGATTCTACACGGCTCGGATGGCAAGGAATTCCATTTCCACTATGAAAATGAATTTGGCGGTGTGCGCGATATCGACATTCCTTTTGAAGGAGTGATCGGCAATATCAAACGTCGCTACCATGAAACCAATAGTGACTACACCCGCACCCAGATGCGTCTCTACATGAATGAGCTAACCTGCGGAACTTGCCATGGCTACCGTCTCAATGACCAGGCCTTGTCTGTTCGTGTGGGTGGGGAGAAAGGGCCACATATCGGTGAAATCTCAGATTTGTCTATCGCAGACCACTTGGCTTTGGTGAGTCAGTTGACCTTGTCTGAAAATGAAGCCATTATCGCCCGTCCCATTCTCAAGGAAATCAAGGATCGCTTGACCTTCCTCAATAACGTGGGGCTTAACTATTTGACGCTGTCACGTTCGGCAGGAACCCTGTCAGGTGGGGAGAGTCAGCGAATTCGCTTGGCGACTCAGATTGGGTCCAACCTCTCAGGTGTCCTCTATATATTGGATGAGCCGTCAATTGGTCTTCACCAGAGGGATAATGACCGTCTCATTGCCAGTCTGAAAAAGATGCGTGACTTGGGCAATACTCTCATCGTGGTAGAACATGACGAAGATACCATGCGTGAGGCGGATTATCTGATTGACGTTGGTCCGGGTGCTGGTGTTTTTGGTGGGGAGATTGTCGCAGCAGGAACACCCAAGCAGGTGGCTCGCAACAGCAAGTCTATCACAGGCCAGTACTTATCAGGGAAACGTGCGATTCCAGTGCCAGCAGAGCGCCGTTCCGGAAATGGTCGCTTTATCGAGGTGACAGGAGCGCGTGAGAACAACTTGCAAAATATCACCGCTCGCTTCCCACTAGGGAAATTCATTGCGGTGACAGGTGTATCAGGATCAGGGAAATCGACCTTAATCAACAGTATCCTCAAAAAAGCCATTGCTCAAAAACTCAACCGCAATTCAGACAAGCCTGGTAAATTTAAGACGATCACAGGGATTGAGCATGTAGACCGCTTGATTGACATTGACCAGAGCCCTATCGGACGGACTCCAAGGTCTAACCCAGCTACCTATACAGGTGTCTTTGACGACATTCGGGACCTCTTTGCCCAGACAAATGAAGCTAAGATACGAGGCTATAAGAAGGGCCGCTTTAGTTTCAACGTTAAGGGAGGCCGTTGTGAAGCTTGCTCAGGTGACGGAATCATCAAGATCGAGATGCACTTCTTGCCAGATGTTTATGTGGCTTGTGAAGTCTGCCACGGTACCCGCTATAACAGTGAAACCCTAGAAGTTCACTACAAGGAAAAGAACATCTCGCAAGTCTTGGATATGACCGTCAACGATGCGGTAGAATTCTTCCAACACATTCCGAAAATTCAACGCAAACTTCAGACCATCAAGGATGTCGGACTGGGATATGTAACGTTAGGACAACCAGCTACCACCCTTTCTGGGGGGGAAGCCCAGCGTATGAAGTTGGCTAGTGAACTCCACAAACGCTCGACAGGTAAGTCTTTCTATATTCTGGATGAGCCGACGACAGGGCTTCATACAGAGGACATCGCTCGCTTGCTTAAAGTCTTAGCTCGCTTTGTCGACGATGGCAATACTGTCCTCGTCATCGAGCACAATCTAGATGTTATCAAGACGGCAGACCATATTATCGATTTGGGACCTGAGGGCGGTGTCGGTGGTGGAACTATCATCGCAACAGGAACACCAGAAGAAGTAGCAGCCAATGAAGCCAGCTACACAGGACACTATTTGAAAGGAAAGTTACATCATGAATAAACGTGTACAAGCATTTCTAGCTAAAATGCAAGAAAAAGAACTAGATGGTATCATCATCAACAACCTTAAAAACGTCTACTATTTGACAGGATTTTGGGGCTCAAACGGAACAGTCTTCATCAGCCGTGATCGTCAGGTCTTGGTGACAGATTCTCGCTATATCATTGCAGCTAAGCAAGAAGTAACAGGTTTTGAAATTGTGGCTGATCGTGATGAATTGGCTGTTATTGCAGGCATTGTTAAGGATATGGGCTTGTCTCGCATTGGTTTTGAAGATGAAATTTCAGTTTCTTATTACCACCGTATGCAGGCAGCATTTGAAGGTTTGGACTTACTTCCGCAGACTCAGTTTGTTGAAGCGCTTCGTATGATTAAGGATGAGAAGGAGATTGCGACTATTCGCAAGGCTTGTTCTATCTCAGACCAAGCTTTCCGCGATGCCCTTGACTTTATCAAACCAGGAAAGACTGAAATTGAGATTGCTAACTTCCTTGACTTTCGCATGCGTGAGTTAGGAGCGGCAGGTTTGTCTTTTGATACCATTTTAGCAAGTGGTCTCAACTCTTCCAAACCCCATGCCCATCCAATGCACAAACCAGTAGAGCTAGGAGAAGCAATTACCATGGACTTCGGCTGTCTCTACGATCACTATGTCAGCGATATGACACGGACCATTTATCTAGGCCATGTCAGTGACGAGCAAGCAGAAATCTACAACACAGTCTTGAAAGCCAACCAAGCTCTGATTGACCAAGCCAAGGCAGGTCTAGGTTTCCGTGACTTTGACAAAATCCCTCGTGATATCATTGTGGAAGCAGGCTATGGAGAATATTTTACACACGGTATCGGACATGGTATTGGACTTGATATCCACGAAGAACCATACTTTAACCAAACTTCGAAAGAAGTCATCAAAACTGGTATGGTCTTGACTGATGAACCAGGTATTTATATTGAAGGTAAATACGGGGTTCGTATCGAAGATGATATCCTGATTACAGATACAGGTTGTGAGTTATTAACCCTTGCTCCAAAGGAATTGATTGTTATCTAAGAAAAATGAGATAAATCGTTGACTTTTATTAGTTAAAGGTTTATACTGAAAGGCGAAAACGGTAGGTGAGGCTACCATAGGGATACGGATGACTACCGCAAAGCAGTGGAGACACTACTCGTTGGTCAACAGTCCTGGTCGCGAAGGTCAAGACTAAGCTCATTACATCGCCCTATGGAGTTAAAGCTTGAACGAAAACAGATAATGAGTTTTTTAGTCCTGCCATTTTATGGCAGGATTTTCTGCTGTTTTAAAACAATGAAAGGAGAAAAACGATGCAAATTGACGATCATCCAGAACCGCACATACACAGCCAATCGCTGATTTGTGTCGTTCTGTCCTTATAAAGTGATTGGTCTCTGTGTATGAAATTATCATTCATACAGATAGGAGAAACCAATGAAAACTACAAAAGAAAGATTAGCAACTGCTATTCAAACTCCATTAAAAGATAGTCTAGCTTTTTACTATACAAGTCTAAAAGGCTTAGACCAAGAACAAGTCGAAGAAAATCGTGACTTATATGGTGAAAACACCATCACCAAGGGTCAAGAAGATTCCATCTTTAAGAAAATTTATGAGTCTATTATCAATCCTTTCACAATCATTTTGCTTGTGATTGCCTTTATCTCTCTCGTTACAAACGTCTGGCTTGCCAAACCTGGTCAAGAGGATCCAACGACTTCTATCATTATTGTTGTCTTGGTTTTGATTTCAGGAGGTATCCGTTTTGTCCAAGAATTGCGGAGCGACAAGGCAACAACCAATCTTTCAAAAATGATTGTCAATACAGCCACGGTTATTCGCGAAGACCAGAGTTTAGAGGTCGCAATTGAAGATTTAGTCGTTGGAGATATAGTCAAGTTGAGTGCTGGGGATATGATTCCAGCAGACCTCCTTTTAATTGAATCACGTGATTTCTTTGTTCAACAGTCTGGTTTGACAGGTGAAAGTGACTCGGTTGAAAAACTAGCCTTGTCAAAAATGAGTCAGTCAAACTTTGATAGTCTACTAGAAGCAGAAGCGCTCGCCTTTATGGGAACCAATGTGATATCAGGAAGTGCCAAGGCTTTGATTCTAGCGGTCGGTGATGATACCATGATGGGAGAAATCGAGCAGACTCTCAATACCTATGACGAACCGACCTCTTTTGAACGGGAGATGAACAGTATCTCTTGGCTCTTAATCCGTTTGATGCTGGTCATGGTTCCCATCGTCTTTCTCTCCAATGGCTTGACGGATGGAGACTGGCTGGAAGCTGGCGTATTTGCACTGAGTGTTGGTGTTGGTTTGACACCTGAGATGCTTCCTATGATCATCACAGCCAGTCTAGCAAAGGGTTCTATTATCATGGCCAAGGAAAAAGTGGTCATCAAAAAACTCAATGCCATACAGGACCTAGGTGCTATTGATATCCTATGCACAGATAAAACCGGAACCCTTACCCAAGACGAAATTGTCCTTGAATATCCTTTGGATATACATGGAGATTTGGATTTGTCTGTGTTGAGACGGGCCTACCTCAATTCCTATTTTCAAACCGGTTTGAAAAACTTGATGGACCGTGCCATTATCAGTAGAACTGAAAAAGAAGCTAAAGAACACGCTATTCTACAAAATTTGGATACTAGCTTCCAAAAAATAGACGAATTGCCCTTTGATTTTGAACGCAGACGGATGAGTGTCATCGTCAAGGATGAGAACGAAGTTGTTAGTTTGGTAACCAAGGGTGCCCTAGAGGAAATGCTTGCGATTTCAACCCATGTGGAATATCAAGGTCAGATTAGTCCTTTGACGGATGATATCCGAGTGGAAATCTTAAAAGAAGTAGACCAACTCAATCAGCAAGGCTTGCGAGTCTTGGGAGTTGCCTATAAAACAGGCCTAAAAGAAGGTTTTGCTTACTCAGTTGAAGATGAAAAAGAGATGATTCTAACAGGATATCTTGCCTTTCTAGATCCACCAAAACCATCAGCAGCACCTGCTATCCAAGCTTTGTTAGAACACGGTGTTCAAACAAAGATCTTGACGGGAGACAATGAGAAGGTAACCCAAGCAGTTTGCGAAAAAGTTGGTCTAGACGTTGATCAAATCTTGTTGGGTTCTGATATTGATGCCATGACGGACGAAGAGTTGGCTCAAGCAGTTGAGAAAGTGACGGTCTTTGCCAAACTCTCTCCGGATCAAAAAGCACGAATCATTTTACAAATCAAATCGAATGGACATTGTGTCGGCTATATGGGAGATGGGATCAATGATGCCCCTTCTATGAAAGTGGCCGATGTGGGGATTTCTGTTGATACAGCAGTAGATATTGCCAAAGAAACGGCTGATGTCATTTTGCTAGATAAGGATTTGATGGTGCTTGAAAAAGGGCTGGTTGAAGGACGCAAAGTCTATGCTAATATGACCAAATATATCAAGATGACGGTCAGCTCTAATTTCGGGAACATTTTCTCTCTGTTAGTGTCTGGTATCTTTTTACCTTTCCTTCCTATGGCTCCGATTCACTTGATTGTGTTAAACCTCGTCTACGACCTTTCTTGTATTGCCTTGCCATTTGATAATGTGGATGAAGACTTTTTGAAGCATCCACATAAGTGGGAAGCCAAGTCTATTACTCGTTTTATGATTTGGATGGGTCCGATTTCTTCTGCCTTTGATATTTTGACCTTTATCTTACTCTATTTTGTCATTGTCCCAATGGCGACAGGTCAAGCTTATGCTCACGGAGCAGAGTCTGCAACGGGCTTTATCATTGTGTTCCAGACAGGTTGGTTCATTGAATCCATGTGGTCCCAAACCATGGTTATCCATATGCTTCGTTCAGCAAAAATTCCTTTCTTACAAAGTCGTCCATCATGGTTTGTTCTTGGAACAACCTTGCTAGCAGCTAGTTTTGTGACCTTCCTTCCCTACTCTTCAATTGCTAGCCTGCTTCATTTAACTCCTTTGGAACCAATTTATTTCCTCTTTTTGCTTTTGATTATCGTCCTCTATATGATAAGTGTTACAGTTGTGAAACGATTGTATATCAAAAAATTTAAAAGTTGGCTATAAATTGATTTTGTCAAGAAAAAAGTACGAAAATCGCTAAAAAAGTTAAATTTTTTTAAAAATAGGTCGCAAGTCGGATGTTTTTTATGGTATAATAGACTAAACTGATAGTAACATGTAGCGAAAGGGGTAGGTACATGATCAAAATTTATACAGTCTCAAGTTGTACTAGCTGTAAAAAAGCGAAAACCTGGCTCAATGCCCACCAGTTAAGTTATAAAGAACAAAATCTCGGTAAAGAAGGAATTACAAGAGAAGAGTTATTAGATATTCTCACGAAAACAGATAATGGAATTGCCAGTATCGTTTCGTCAAAAAACCGCTACGCTAAGGCACTTGGAGTTGACATCGAGGATTTGAGTGTCAATGAAGTGCTCAACTTAATCATGGAAACACCACGGATCTTAAAGAGTCCGATTCTCGTTGACGAGAAGCGCCTACAAGTCGGCTATAAAGAAGATGATATCCGTGCCTTCTTGCCACGCTCTGTCCGTAATGTAGAAAATGCAGAAGCACGTCTACGTGCAGCTCTATAAAACATCAAGGCTGGGAGTGACTCCTGGCCTTGTTTGCTCTTTTGTTTTAAAATCATGTGAGGAATTATGAAAAAGTTACTAATTGCTAGTTTTGCTCTCCTCTTTTTGCTTGCGGGATGTGGGCAAAAAAAGGAAACTCCTGCTGCTTCTACAACAGCATCTGAACCTCTCCAATCAAACCTTCCCGTTTTGGACAATGCCGAAAAGAATACGGTTGTTACAAAGACCTTATTGATGCCAAAGTCGGAAAATGGAACGCAGCAGATTCAGACCATTACCTATAAAGGTAATCAATTTTTGACACTGACCATCCAGCAAAAACGACCTGTCGGGGATGAACTCAAGACCTTTATCTCTGAAAATGGCCTAGAGGAGACGCAAAAAGCGCTCCTAGAAGCTGAAGAGAAGGATGAGACTATCCAAGAGGCGCGCAAACTAGCAGGATTTACATTGGCAACCAAGCTACTCAGCGAGACAGAAATCCAGACTACAACGACTTATGATTTTCAAGTATTGGATGTCAAAAAGGCATCTCAGCTAGAATATTTAAAAAATATTGGTCTTGAAAATCTCTTAAAAAACGAACCTAGCCAATATATTGCAGATAGAGTGGCAAATGGGGCGGTAGAACAGTAAGAAAATCCAAATAAACAAACTGATTTATTTGTAGAACGTAAGGAAATATGCTATAATAGTACTATTCTAAGGAAAGAGGGTGTTAGAATGGGATTTACTGAAGAAACTGTACGGTTTAAATTGGATGATTCCAATAAGAAAGAAATTAGCGAAACGTTGACAGACGTCTATGCTTCTTTGAATGACAAGGGCTACAATCCGATTAACCAGATCGTCGGTTATGTATTGAGTGGTGACCCTGCCTACGTTCCTCGTTATAACAATGCACGAAATCAAATCCGTAAGTATGAGCGTGATGAGATTGTTGAAGAATTGGTACGCTACTACCTTAAAGGACAAGGAGTCGATCTATAATCTATGAGAATTATGGGATTGGACGTTGGTTCAAAAACAGTGGGTGTTGCCATTAGCGATCCCCTAGGCTTCACTGCTCAAGGACTTGAAATCATCCAGATTAATGAGGATCAGGGCCAGTTTGGTTTTGACCGTATCAAGGAATTGGTTGACAGCTATAAGGTGGAGCGCTTTGTAGTGGGTTTGCCCAAAAACATGAACAATACCAGCGGTCCGCGAGTAGAAGCTAGTCAAGCCTATGGTGCCAAGCTAGAAGAACTCTTTGGTTTGCCAGTAGACTATCAGGATGAGCGTTTGACGACGGTCGCTGCGGAGCGTATGTTGATTGAACAAGCAGATATCAGTCGCAACAAGCGCAAGAAAGTTATTGATAAGTTGGCTGCTCAGCTGATTTTGCAAAATTATTTAGATAGAAAATTTTAAGACAGAGGAGAAACTATGTCACACGATCACAACCATGACCACGAAGAACGTGAATTGATTACACTAGTAGATGAGCAAGGAAATGAAACCTTGTTTGAAATTCTTTTGACCATCGACGGGAAAGAAGAATTTGGTAAAAACTATGTTCTTCTAGTGCCAGTTAATGCAGAAGAAGATGAAAATGGTGAAGTTGAAATCCAAGCTTACTCATTCATCGAAAACGAAGACGGAACAGAAGGCGAATTACAACCAATTCCAGAAGACTCAGAAGACGAATGGAACATGATTGAAGAAGTCTTCAACAGCTTTATGGAGGAGTAAAAATAAAGACCGTAAGTAAGTCTGGGAGACTGTATCAGCCCAACTCCTAAAAATTGGAAGAGTTGGAATATCCAGTGGATGTTTTTAGCCCTGCGCCAGAAATTAGAAACGCAGGAATGTCCGGGAGACGTTTTTAGCCCAGTTCCTTAAAATAAGAGAGAGCTGGTAAGTCCGGGTGACGTTTTCAGCCTACGATGAAATTTATAGTAGCTAGTGATTAGCTAACCAGGTAAGAGGTCGGGATTTTAGTCCCGGCCTCGCTTTTATTTTTAATTATACTTTGATGTGGTAGTTGATTGGATTGTTGTTAAGGAGACATGTATGTTTGAAGTAGAAGAATGGCTTCATAGTCGGATTGGTTTAAACTTTAGATCTGGTCTTGGACGAATGCAGCGAGCAGTGGATTTGCTGGGAAATCCTGAGAAGACTTATCCTATTATCCACGTAACAGGGACTAACGGTAAGGGGTCAACTATT
>URCN01000004.1:0-43804 GCA_900546335.1 uncultured Streptococcus sp. | reverse complement strand
AATCCCAAGTTCACGCCACTTGAATTCTCCCATCGTATGATAAGGTAGGATTTCAAACTTGTCAACGTTTTTGAGGGTTTTGACGAATTTTCCGAGTTCGATCAAGTCATCATCTCTGTCTGTTAATCCCGGAACCAGCACATGGCGAATCCAAACAGGCTTCCCGATATCTGATAGGTACTGGGCACAGGCCAAGATGTTTTTATTGGTTTGGCTTGTGACAATCTTATGCTGTTCTTCGTTGATTTCCTTGATATCCAGAAGAACCAAGTCTGTCACCGCCATGAGTTTATTAAACTTTTCGAGATAACGTGGTTTATTACGGAACGGAAGGGCACAGGTATCCAAGGTACAGTGGATTCCTTTTTCCTTAGCCTTGGTAAAGAGAGCAATTAGGAAATCAATCTGTAAGAGAGCTTCTCCTCCACTAACAGTGATTCCTCCCTTGTCTCCCCAGAAACCACGGTAGCGAAGGGCTTCTGTCAAGACATCGTCTACTGTCCGTTCGCGTGATTTATTGGTCTCCATAGCCCATGTATCAGGGTTATGACAGTACTGGCAACGCATGTGACAGCCCTGCAAAAAGACAATAAACCGAATCCCAGGGCCATCTACCGCCCCAAAACTCTCTGTCGAATGCACCATTCCTGTCACTTGTCCATAGTCAATTGTTTCTTCAGACATATCGTCACCTTCCTTGAAACCGTTTTATAGTTTTATTATATCATGAGTAAGGTGAAAAACAAGGTTTTTTTGTCTATTTTTTAGAAAGCAATCTGTTTTTCACTTTCATTTTCAATTTCTTTTACTGATCCGATTCAAAATCAAAACCATACAAGGTTGCAAAATAGTCCTCAGGGCGCTCTGCACGGCGGATTTGGCGGGCTTTCCCTTCTTCGGTATAGAGGATTTCTGCCGAGCGTAGTTTGGCATTGTACTGGTAACCCATGGAGAATCCATGTGCACCTGTATCATGAATCACTAGCAAATCACCGATTTCTGTATGAGGTAGTTCGCGGTTCACTGCAAATTTATCATTGTTTTCACAGAGTGAACCAACCACATCTACCACCTCAACTGGTCCATCTGGATGGGTCAGATTGGTGATATGGTGGTAGGCTTCATACATGGCGGGGCGCATGAGGTTGACTGCTGATGCATCCACGCCCAGATAGGTACGGTAGGTTTTTTTCTTATGAGTGACTCTTGTGACCAAAGCTCCGTGAGGGGCTAACATAAAGCGACCCAATTCGGTGAAAATCTTAACCTGACCAAGTCCTGCAGGTGTAAGGACTTCCTCATAAACCTTACGCACCCCTTCACCAATCACAGCGATATCATTTGGCTCCTGGTCTGGGCGATAGTTGACACCAATACCGCCGGAAAGATTGATAAAGTCTAGTGAAATGCCCAACTTTTCCTTGATTTCAACAGCCAATTCAAAAAGCTGACGCGCCAACTCTGGGTAGTAGAGATGGGTCACGGTATTGGATGCTAGGAAGGAGTGAATCCCAAAAGTCTTGGCTCCTTTTTCCTTCAAAATCGCAAAAGCTTCAAAAAGCTGGTCCTTGGTCATCCCAAACTTGGCCTCCCCAGGATTGTCCATGATGTCTGTTCCTAGCTCAAAAACGCCTCCAGGATTGTAACGACAAGAGATGATTTCTGGAATACCTGCTGCTCGCTCCAGATGTTCAATATCTTCAAAGGCATCCAAATTAATAGTTGCCCCCAATTCACGCGCATAGACATATTCCTTGTCAGGCGTGTTGTTAGAAGAGAACATGATCTCAGAACCGGGGAAATCCAGTTTATGGCTCATCAAGAGCTCTACATAACTAGAACAGTCCACACCACAACCTTCCTCTTGGAGAATTTTCAAGATGGCTGGGGTTGGAGTGGCCTTGACTGCAAAATATTCCTTAAAGCCCTTGTTCCAAGAAAAGGCCTGGTTGACGGCTCTTGCTTTTTCACGAATCCCCTTCTCATCATACAAGTGAAAGGGTGTTGGGAATTCGGAAACAATCGTTTCTAAATCTTCTCGACTGATAAATGGTGTTTTCATAAGCATCCTTCTATTCTGTTTGCAAAGAAAGGCTGGGACAATCGTTCCAACCTTTAGTTCTATCTCTTATTTGTCTTCGTCAAAGATATTTCCAATCTCGACATCGATGGATTGGTTCTTAACATCAATATTGGTTACCTTCAAGAGTGACTTGTAATCGAACTGCTTTTCACGTTCTTCTTGGGCATTGTCTGCAAAGACTGCGACACCAGCCAACTCTGAATCAAACTCACGCAAGAGACTGATCATCCCGTTGACAGTTCCGCCGCCTTTCAAGAAGTCATCCACGATTAAGACACGACTGCCTGCCTTGAGACTGCGTTTTGAAAGGAACATTTTCTCAATGCGGTCACCACTTGATCCTGATACATAGTTGACGCTGACCGTTGAACCTTCGGTAATTTTCAAGTCACGGCGCACAATGACAAATGGAACGTTGAGGACATTGGCAACTGCATTTGCGAGTGGCACACCTTTTGTTGCTACTGTCATAACGGCATCGATTTTTTGGTCCATAAAGCTCTTGGCAATGATACGCCCAATATTTTTTAAAATGGCAGGCGTACTAAGCAAATCAGACAGGTAGATGTAACCACCTGGCAAGATACGGTCGCTTTCTGAAAGTTTGTCACGCAAATCTGCGATCATTTCTTTGGCTTCATGACTCGAGATTGATGGTGTAAAGATAACGCCACCACCTGCTCCAGTCACAGTCTGAATATGACCGATTTCGATTTCCTCAAAGGCACGCTTGATAATCACGATGTCCTCTGAAATCGATGATTTAGCAGATTCGTACTTTTCTGCAAAGGTATTGAGACTTGTTAGTTTGTATGGATTATTAATCAAATAGTTGGAAATGACAACCATCCGATCACTTCTTCTTAATTTCATTTTTATTTACCATTCCATTTAATTTTGATATTTTATCCATTATACCACATTCACATAAAAAAACGAACATTATTGCGTAAAAAATGCTCGTTTTTCTTAAATCATTAATCTAAATCTGGTTTATAGAAGGAACGATTGTCCATAGCGAAGATTTTATTGGTCATCTCTCCTTTGTCCACCAAAGCTAGAGCTGTTGACATCATCATCATGCTGGCATCTAGATTGTCAATCATATGAATAATCTCTGCCTCCATAATGCGTGGACGGACTGGACTTCCATACTCCAGCAAGCCATGGTGACTGAGGATGACATGGCGCAGTAGCACCACTTCTTCTCTAGTATCATCGATGCCCAGCTCCATGACTGTCTTGG
The DNA here is from genome assembly GCA_900546335.1 of uncultured Streptococcus sp. Lineage (GTDB taxonomy): Bacteria > Bacillota > Bacilli > Lactobacillales > Streptococcaceae > Streptococcus. The sequence goes on along the minus strand of URCN01000004.1, from coordinate 40,475 downwards.
TAATTTCGCTATCGATGAGTGCTATATGACCGATGAGATTGCCTCGCACTGTGTACTCCGTCTGATCAGGACCGCTGAGTTCTAGAACCTTGGCCAAGTCATGCAACATAATCCCAGCATAAAGCAGGCTCTTGTTGAGCTGAGGATAGATCTCGCTAATGGCATCTGCCAAGCGCACCATAGTTGCCGTGTGAAAAGCCAAACCCGTTTCAAAGGCGTGGTGGTTGGTCTTGGCAGCCGGATAGGAGTAGAATTCCTTATCATACTTGGTGTAGAGACTGCGAACGATACGCTGCCAGACAGGATTTTCAATCTTGAAAATCATTTGCGACATGTAGTCACGGATTTCCTTGACATCAACTGGAGATTTAACCTTGAAGTCAGCTGGATCGTTGGGTTCCCCAGGCTGAGGCAAGCGAAGAGTAATTTGATTGACTTGAGGAGTGTTATTGTAAACTTCTCGACGCCCCTGCATGTGGACGACTTTCCCAGCGGTAAAGGCCTCAACGTTATGAGGTTGGGCATCCCAGAGTTTCCCTTCAATCTCGCCGCTATCGTCTTGGAAGGTAAAGGCTAGGTAGTTTTTCCCAGCTCGTGTCTGTCTCAGGTCAGCTGACTTAATCAGGTAAAAACCTTCAAACAGCTCATCTTTTTTCATGTGACTAATCTTCATATTCTTCCTCATCTTCTTGGAAATGGAGTAGATCAAGCGCAGGCTCACCTTCTGATAATTCAATATGACGGAGCGTCCGCTCGATAGCTGTGGTACGACGGTTTAATAATTCATCAATATTGCCAGAGGCATGTTGGAGATGCTTTTGTGCCTTGACCAAAATCCCCCCGAACTTGCCAAACTCAGTCTTAACGCTAGCAAGGGTCTTACTGATATGGTCGGCACTCTTTTGGATATTGAGAGTTTTGAAGCCAACCGATAGGGAGTTGAGCAGGGCTGATAGGGTACTTGGTCCTGCAACGATAATCTGCTCCTCCCGTCTCAAATCATCAAAGAAGACCGGATTGCGAACGATCTCTGAATAAAGACCTTCTGTCGGAACAAACAAGACTCCAAAATTGGTCGTTCGAGGCGGCGCCAGATACTTGCTCTTGATATCCTTGGCGAAACGCTTAACGCTTGTCAAGAGAGATTTACGACAGCGTTCAATCTCGTCCTTATCACCTGCTTCATAGGCTTCTTCTAATCGATAATAATCCGCCAGTGGGAACTTGGAGTCAATCGGTAGGTAGACGTATTCCTGATCGCCTTGGCCAGGCAACTTGATGGCGTATTCCACACGTTCACTGGAGTTTTCAACCGTTGCAAATTCTCTTTCGTACTGGGCAGGGGTCATGATGTCTTCGATGATTTGCCCCAGTTGCAATTCGCCCAGAATCCCTCGCGTCTTGGTTCCAGAGAGAACCTTGTTGAGTGCACCGACATCACGGGCAACTGTCTGCATCTCTCCAAGACCACGATTGACAGACTCCAGTTGCTTGGAAACTGTCTCGAAGGAAGTCTGCAAGCGCGTCTGCAAGGTCTTTTCTAGCTTTTCTTCGACCGTTTGGCGCATTTGTTCCAAGCGTTGCTCATTTGATTCTTGCAGTGCTTGGAGACGTTGGTCGGTCTTATCCTTAGTTTGCAAAAGATTATCTGTCATTTCTTGACGGACTTGCGTCAGACCTTGGTGCAACTCCATTCGCACTTCTTGCAAACGATCGCTGACAGCCACTTCCAAGTCTTTTTGGTCTAACTGGCTGGCTTGTCTGGCTTGTTCAAAGCGATAATCCAGTTGATCTGAAAGATTGTCTGCTTGATCCTCCAAGCTCTTGGCTAGGTACTTGTCTTGCTTATCCTGCCTTTGCCAAATGAGAAAGAGCCCAGCTAGGTTGGCAATTAATAATAGTAATAATACAGTCTCCATCCTACCTCCTGTCCTTGCTATGCAAGACAACCACATAGCCATCAGGGCAAGTCACCGAAACTTCCCTATCTATATATTCGTTAGAAGCGTACACTTTTTTAAAGAAAAAATTTTCCTCAGTCAATTCGTACTTGGCTCCGATAATGCTCAACTGACTATCCCGAACTGGCATAAAAGCAAGATAGTCATAGTCCGAACGAGGTTGAAGCTGACTGGTCCCTTCTGGACAATAGGCAATCAAGTTTTGCCCATCCTCAATCGCTATCTGGCGCATATAGGGTGCCAACTTGGGATTGCTAGGCAGAAAGACATTAGCCAGCATATGATCAATACGACCACCCAAAGCCCCAAAAATGGTCACTTGGGCTTGAGGATTTTGCTCAAAGATGGTCAAGAGAGCCAATTCCAGATCCGTATCATCCTTTTCTGGCTGAGCTTGAACAAAATGTTGGGCACGTTTTTGAATCAACTGGCGTTCGTCTGCAGTCACCGAATCAAAATCCCCAATTGCTAGAGTGAGAGGCAGATCTTCTTCCAAGACCCAGAGCGAACCGCGATCCACACCGACAAAGCAATCAAAATCCGTCCGATAATGACCGCGATCCCCGCCGGCAAAAACGGCAACCCTAGTCCAATTGTTTTCTGAGAGTTTGCACTCGTTCATTGACATCTCCCTTAAAGACATAAGACCCTGCTACAAAAACTGTAGCACCAGCTTCTTTAGCTTGAGAAATGGTTTGATCATCAATCCCACCATCGACTTCGATCTCAAAGTTCAAACCTTTTTCCTCACGAAGGGCAACCAACTCACGAACCTTGTCCATGGTTTCAGGCAGAAAAGTTTGCCCACCAAATCCAGGATTCACTGTCATGACCAAGACTTGGTCAACTAGGTGAAGAACGTGCTTGATTGCCTCCACAGGCGTACCAGGGTTAATGACAACAGAAGGTTTGACACCAAGAGAACGAATTTTTTGAAGAGCCCCATGGATATGAGGCGTTGCTTCGACATGAATGCTGATGATATCTGCACCTGCACGCGCAAAGTCCTCTAAATGATGCTCTGGATTAGCGACCATCAAGTGGCAGTCAAAGACCATCTTGCTATGGGGGCGAAGAGCTTCAACCACACCGGCACCAAAACTGATTTGTGGTACAAAGTGACCATCCATAATATCGATATGGGCATATTCAGCCCCAGTTGCTTCTAGACGTTTAATTTCTCGTTCAAAGTTGGCATAATCTGCTGCCAGAATTGACGGAGCAATCTTGTATTGAGACATCTGTTTCTCCTTATTTTGGAATTTTTTTGCTGACTTTTTTGTAGGTTTCTCTGCGATTTTCAATCTCACTGAGAAATTGCAGGTAGTTGTCAAAACGGAAGGTTGCAATGGTTCCTTCTTCTACAGCTGGCTTAACCGCACAGGACGGTTCATGGGTATGGGTACAAGTACGGAATTTACAGTCTCGACTGACACTGGCAATCTCTGGAAAGGCCTGATTGAGGTCTTCAGCCGTTGACACTTCATAATCCAGTGATGAAAATCCTGGCGTGTCCGCGATTTTACCCCCATTGAGATTGTAAAAACTAACAGCTCGAGTGGTATGGCGACCACGACCTAGACTGTCTGAGATCTCTCCTGTTTCAAGATTGAGATCTGGTGCGATTTTATTGAGAAGGGTTGATTTTCCAACACCTGTCTGCCCCATAAAGACCGTCACTTTTCCTGTCAACAGGGGCAGGAGTTCCTCTTTACTGGTCACAAAGTCATAACCAATGGCACGATAGGTTTGTTGGTAAAAACTTAATTCTTCACTATCTTCCAGCAAATCCATTTTGGAAATATAGACGATGGGATGGATGCCCTTGTGTTCTAGAAGAACCAAGAACCGATCCAGCAAATTGCTGTTAAAATCAGGTTCCTTGACGGACATGATCACCACGGCTTGGTCAATATTGACAATAGGCGGACGGACCAGACTGTTTTTCCGTTCATGAATCTTGAGGATATAACCTTCGGAATTTTCCTCTGCAGAAAAATCTACCCAATCCCCAACATAGGGCGTATGACCTTTTTTGCGGAAATTTCCACGCGCGCGTGTCTGATAGACTTGGCCATCACTCTCCACATAATAGAAGCCCGCCAAGGCTTTAATGATTTGTCCCTGCATCTTAGAGTCCTTGTCCTTTAAGCGCATCTGCCAGACTAGCAAATTCTGCCAAGCTAAGAGCTTCACCACGCACAGATGGAGACAAGCCTGCCTGATCCAAAGCCTTGGTCAGTTTGTCCTTGATTTCTTCGGTCTTCCCAAAATAACCTGTCAGGTTATTCCACAAGGTCTTGCGACGATGGGTGAAACTAGCCTTGGAAACCTTAAAGAAGAAGTTCTCATCTTTCACTGCTACAGCTGGCTCTGGACGACGCACCATTTTCAAGATGGCTGAGTCCACGTTTGGGGCTGGCACAAAGACCGTACGAGGCACGATGAAGGCAACCTTGGCTGTCATATAATACTGCACAGCAATCGACAAACTACCATAAGCCTTGGTATTTGGCTGTGCGGAGATACGGTCCGCGACTTCTTTCTGCATCATGACGACAAACTCACTAAAGGGAATGCCACTCTCGATCAAGTGCATGAGAATAGGAGTCGTAATGTAGTAAGGCAAGTTGGCTACTACCTTGATTGGTAGGTCTGGATTTTTGAAACTCTGGATATGCTGCGCCAAATTAACTTTGAGAATGTCCTCGTTGACTACTGTCACATTGTCAAAATCACGCAGGGTATCTGCTAAAATCGGTACCAAACGGTGGTCAATCTCAAAGGCCATAACCTCTGCCGCACGCTCAGCCAAAAACTCCGTCAAAGCACCAATTCCTGGCCCAATCTCGATGACATTAACCTGGTCATCAATTTCAGCCGTATCCACGATTTTTTGAAGGATATTGGTATCGGTCAAGAAATTTTGCCCGAAGGACTTTTTAAAGGTAAAACCGTGACGCTCCAGCACTGCCTTGGTCACGCTATAATCTGCAATTCTCATTTATTCTCTTTTCTATTATAGTAAGCTTCTGGAGTAGAATGATAGAGCAAAACAAATAAGGGTGTTCCATCAAATCCTTCCACCATCTCTTTTAGGAGTGCATCTGGATGAATAATCTCTCGTGTTTTGGTGAAATAAACACCTTGTTCCCCATTTCGATTACGGAGTTCCCAAGCGACATTGTTTCCTTGAACAGACGGCAAATAACGTTCCTTTTCTAGAAAGTCAAAAAATTCTTTCACCGTCATATCTTCAGGAATCTCAAATTCTGTCTCATGAGGCAATACATCGTTCCCCATACACACAGAATCTCTATCAACTCGAATTTTCATTTCGCACTGTCCTTATAAGTTTCTATTTGAACGCTATCAAAATAAATCTAAGTACCTCTATTGTAACACATTCCCCTTATATTTTCGGGTTATCTGGTTATTGTTATCACTTTTCAGAACTCTCCAAACAGATTTCGATATCTAAATTTCTTTCCACTCTTGAAGTAAGCATAAAATTTATTTTTCTAATTCTTTATAGATTGTCTCTTGAAAAGGTTAGTTGTTCAAGCAAGGAATAGAGTTTTGCTTGCTCCTCTTCTTCGTAAGCAGATCTATTTGCTTTTACTTCCCTGCATTTCTCGTCATACAAAAAGCCCTCATAGCCATCCTCTGTAGATAAGGCTGTATAGACTTTCGCCATTTCTTCAGGACTAATCGAAAATCTCGACTTAATTTTATACAGATTTTTCATAAAAGCGCTGAGGTGATCATAGCGGCGCATATCAACTCTGACATTGGTCACACGGATTGCCTGAACCTTGATACCTTTCCAATGTTTCCGCATATAAAGCGTCAGCATCAACAAGGCCAGTTTATTCTGATAATAGGTCTTGGCAGGACTATAATGTTTTTGACCAGCTAAATTTTCAAAATCAAGCTTCATGAAAGGATAAAGCATCAGCCCTTGAGAAGAAATATTAATAATTCGACCACTTTTTGACTTTTCCAACAAGCCCTTTAACAAGGTAGAAAGTAAAAAGGGAGCAACAACATTGGTCACAAATTGCTTTTCTAATCCCTCCTTAGTCCGGATGGGCTTTTTGACCGACAAATCAAAGTCAGCTGCATTGTTAATCAGAACGTCTAGAACGTCTTCTTTTTGAATATACTGTTCCGCTGCTTTTCTGACACTCTTCATATCAGATAGATCAACCAAGATATAATCTACATGTGGATTTCCTGTCTGCTGACGAATTTCCTCACAAGCTTGCTCGGCAGCTTCTTTCCGTCTACAAAAGAGAGTTACCGACCAGCCTTTTTCAGCCAACTGTTTAGCAGCCTGGTAGCCAATACCACTATTGCCACCCGTAATAATTACTTTTTTCATTTCTTACTCCTTTAGATTGAATACTTGCGCATGGCTTCTTCCACTTCTGCCAAGGTCACTCCAAACAACTCCAACCGCTTGAGCAGCTGTTTTCCATTAGAATAGCCGATGCGGAGGCTTTCTCCTAGATACTCTCGGCGCTTACGACTATCTACTCCCGCTAGGAAACCAAGGCGAATCAAGTCGCTGCGACTGATGTCAAACTCGTTCTTGTTTTCAAATTGCTCTGTCACCTGAGCCAGCGCTGTTTTTAGGTCTTCATAGCTGGCGTGTTCGATTCCCAGAGAACGTCCCTTGGACTTGGATTTGGGAACAGCCTCATCTCGCTTGAGGAAGGCATGCTGGACTGTTGGAATGGCCGTCATAATCATGCGCCGAATCCGCTCACCGTTAAAGTCAGGATCTGTAAAGACAATGACCCCATGCAGTTCATGCAGGCGTTGAATTCGCTCTATATCTTGATCATTGATTGCCGATCCTCGTGTTTCATAGGTCTCTACGTCAAAGTAACGTTTGAGATTGGCCGTATCATCGCGACCTTCAACCACGATGACTTGTAAAATTTTTTCTTTCATTACTTGCTGTCCAATCCAAAGATACGCTCTGCATTTGCAGTCGTTGCTGCTGCTAATTCCTCGGTCGTCATCCCACGCAAGTCGGCGATAAAGTCCACCACATAGCGTGTGTAGGCTGTTTTGTTTTCACGGCCACGTTTAGGAACAGGAGCTAGGTAAGGGGCATCCGTCTCTACCAAAATCTTGTCTAAAGGAAGTTCTCTAGCAGCCTCTTGGATATCCGCCGCTTTTTTAAAGGTCACCACACCTGAGAAAGAAATAGTCATTCCAAGCTCGACAAACTTCTCAGCCCACTCAAGAGAACCTGAAAATGAATGCATGATGCCACCACGAGGACCAACGCCCTCGCTCTTGATAATCTCATAAGTGTCTTCTAGCGCATCACGAGTGTGGACCACAAAAGGCAAATTTAAATCCTTAGACAGCTGAATCTGACGACGAAAAACCTGCTCCTGCACTTCCTTAGGTGCTGTCATCCAATGGTAGTCCAGACCAATCTCCCCCAAGGCAACAACCTTGGGATGTTTTAGTTTTTCAAGCAAGTAAGCTTCGACCTCATCTGTGTAAGTGCCTGCTTCCGTCGGATGCCAGCCAATAGTTGCGTAGAGTTGCTCATACTCATCTGTCAATTCTAGGGCTCGCTCAATGGTCGGTGTATCAAAACCAACAATATTCATCTGTGTCACACCCATCTCAGCAGCCAAGGCGATTTCTTCGGCCTCACGTCCTGCAAATTCTTCTACATTTAAATGTGTGTGCGTATCAAAAATCATCTTTTCTAACCTCATTTTCTTCCATCTATTATACCAAAAATAGCATCCCCCGGCTTGTAAAAATATTCTAATACCGATCATTCTCCCTTGACTGCATTTTTTCAAAGCAGTATAATAACACTTATTGAAATTTTCAGCAAAGGAAAAGAAAATGTTTAGAAAATTAAAATATACCTTTATCGGTCGACCACTCAAGTCCCTCACAAACGGTGAAGGGGGGTTGTTGGGAAAAATGCAGGCACTTGCAATGTTATCCAGTGATGCCCTGTCTTCTATTGCCTATGGACCTGAACAAGTCATTCTCGTTTTAGTCAGTCTCTCTCCTCTCGCTATTTGGTGGAGCCTCCCTATCGGTATTTTTGTCCTCTTACTGCTCGCTAGTTTGACCATTTCCTATCGTCAAATTATTCACGCCTATCCTCAAGGTGGAGGAGCTTATATGGTCACTCGGGAAAATCTCTCCCCTGAACTAGGCTTGATTGCAGGGGGCAGCCTCCTTGTTGACTATATGCTGACAGTAGCCGTATCCGTTGCGTCTGGAGCTGATGCTATTACAGCAGCCATCCCTGCCCTCCATCCCTACAATCTTCATATCTCTATTTTCCTAGTCTGTCTGCTCATGCTCTTGAATTTAAGAGGATTGAAAGAATCTGCCAGCTCTCTGATGATTCCCGTCTACCTCTTTATCTTCAGTACCGTCTTTCTCTTGCTTTATGGATTCTTTCAACTATTTACAGGTTCCCTAAACTATCAGGCGACTTCAACCATTGGACAAACCGTTCCGAGCCTTTCCATCGTTCTCCTATTGAGAGCCTTTACCAGTGGCTCTGCCTCTCTGACAGGGGTTGAAGCTATTTCAAATGCGGTACCATTTTTCAAAACTCCGAAAGAAAAGAATGCTGCTCAGACCTTGACCATCATGTCCCTCATTTTAGGATTTCTTTTTGCAGGCATTACCTTCCTAAACTACTGGATGGGCATCACACCTCAAAATGGAGAAACCATCCTCTCGCAAATGGCCAAGGGCATTCTTGGTGATTCATTCTTTGGTCATGCTAGCTACTATCTCTTCCAGTTCTCAACAGCCTTGATTCTAGCTGTAGCTGCAAATACTGGCTTTTCAGCCTTCCCTATGCTGGCCTACAATATGGCTAAAAACAAGTACATGCCCCATCTCTTTATGGAAAAAGGGGATCGTCTTGGCTACTCCAACGGTATCTTAACTCTGGCCTTTGGAGCTATGATCCTTCTTCTCATTTTTAACGGGAATACTGAACGCTTGATTCCTCTTTATACTATCGGGGTCTTCGTTCCCTTTGCCCTTTCTCAGACTGGGATGATTCGTCATTGGAAAAAGGAAAAAGGAGCAAACTTCTTAAAACCTGCCTTTGCTAATATCCTTGGGGCCATCATTTGTTATGCTATTGTCCTCATTTTACTCCTCTTCAGACTGGGTGATATCTGGCCATTCTTCCCAATTATCCTAGTCTTAACCTTCCTCTTTTTGTCCATTCACAGCCATTACCAAAAAGTGGCAAAACAGCTGCGACTCTACGAAGGAATTGAAAAACGTACCTACGATGGCAATCTGGTTCTTGTCCTAGTAGGAAATGTTACTCGAGTAAGTGTCGGAGCCATTAACTACGCTCAAAGTATCGGTGACGAAGTGTTAGCCATGCACATTTCTACTAAAGAAACGGCAGAAAAAGACCAAGAAATTCTTCAGGAATTTGCCGATTACTTCCCAAATATCACTCTGAAGAATATCAATACCAGCTACCGCGACATCATCACCCCTAGCGTTAAGTATGTCAAACGAATCGCCCAAGAAGCTAAGCAAAAAAACTACACCGTTACAGTTCTTGTACCACAGTTTATCCCTAACAAGCCTTGGCAAAATATCCTGCACAATCAAATGAGCCTTAAACTAAAATACGCTCTCAGATGGCACGAAGATGTCGTTGTCGCTAGCTACTCTTATCACTTAAAAGAATAAACAAAAACTCAAAATCAGTAACTTATATCTGGTTTTGAGTTTTTTGTATGTGACCTTTTAAATGAGCCCTCCATGAGTTTCATCTGAAATGACCGATTTCGTGGGCAATGCACTCTTTAAAATCAAAAGAAAAGCCAGTAGACTCGAGTTCCTACTGACTTCTTTGTTGAATTCGTTTGGATTATGCAGCCAAAACTTTGCGTCCTTTACGACGACGAGCTGCCAATACGCGACGACCGTTTTTAGTTGACATACGGTTACGGAATCCGTGTTTGCGCGCACGACGAAGTTTACTTGGTTGATAAGTACGTTTCACGATGAATACCTCCTCATAGATTTTGTATTCGTTTAGCCGGCTATAAAGTGATCAGTTACTAAACATACTTTACTATTCTATCTGATTCTTACCTATTTGTCAATAGCTCTAAGGAAATGTTTCCTGCTTTTCCCTATGAAAGCCTTATCTACGATACTGACTCAAGAAACGTGTCATCTTTTCTTGGATTTGCGCCAATTCGTCCACACGAGGAAGGTAAACAATACGGAAATGGTCTGGTTCCTTCCAGTTAAAACCACGACCATGAACCAAGAGAACCTTTTCCTGCTTCAAGAAATCAAGAACGAACTGTTCATCATCATCAATGCGGTACATACTGCGGTCGATTTTAGGGAAGATATAAAGACCCGCCTTTGGCTTGACCGCAGACAAACCTGGAATATCTTGAATGGCATTATAGATAAAGTTTCTTTGCTCGTAAATCCGTCCACCAGGAAGGAGCAATTCATCTACTGACTGGTGCCCACCTAGTGATGTTTGTACGACTTGCTGGGCCAAAACGTTAGAGCAAAGACGCATATTGGACAGCATATTGAGACCTTCGATATAGCCCTTGACATGGTGCTTAGGACCAGACAAGACCATCCATCCTACACGAAAACCAGCGATACGGTGAGATTTTGACAGACCATTCATGCTGACACAGAAAACATCAGGTGCCAAGCTCGCCACAGGCGTATGCACATGTCCATCCATTACCATGCGATCGTAGATTTCGTCCGCAAAAATGATCAAATCGTTTTGACGAGCAATCTCAATAATCTCCAACAAGAGTTCCTTAGGATAAAGGGCTCCAGTTGGGTTGTTTGGATTGATAAGGACGATTGCCTTGGTATTGGAAGTAATTTTTGACTTGATATCGTCAATATCAGGGTACCATTCTGCAGCTTCATCACAGATATAGTGAACAGCATTTCCCCCAGCTAGGCTAACCGCGGCTGTCCAGAGAGGATAGTCTGGCATAGGCACCAAGACCTCATCGCCATTATCCAAAAGCCCTTGCATGGACATAACAATCAGCTCACTAACACCATTTCCAAGGTAGATATCATCAATATCCACATTGGGGAATTTCTTTAGTTGACAATACTGCATGATGGCCTTGCGGGCTGAGAAAATCCCTTTGGAGTCAGAATATCCCTCACTATCACGCGCATTCATAATCAAGTCATGAATGACCTCATCTGGTGCTGTAAAGCCAAATTCTGCTGGATTCCCTGTATTCAGACGTAAAATCTTTTCTCCGTTTGCTCGCATCCGCATAGCTTCTTCCAAAACAGGACCACGGATATCATAGGCAACGTGCTCTAACTTACTAGACTTGTTATATTCTTTCATCTTGTTTCCTCAATTCATAGAGATAGTAACATTAAACCACTAGAAAGGGATTGCGACAAGTTTCCTGAAATGAGCAAGCAAAGAAAAAAACTCACAACGACTAGGTTCTCACCGTCTAAACAACTAGAATGCAGATGTATTTTCTCACATACCAAAAGACAAACCTAGAAAGACTAATGCTAAAAAGGAATCATACAAAAGATTAAACATGAGAAAGAGCCCCCACGTGACCAAATAGTCCAAGCGACCACTTCTCTTTGCAATCACAAATAAAATGATGTTGTAGACTAGGTGAAAGAGAAGAAAGCCAACAAAACCTGGATAGAGAACGGGCATGACTCTTTCCAGCTGCCAAAGCATCACTACTTCTCCTACAAGTGACACAAGGATAATTCCATGATAAAGAAAACTTATTTTTTTAGAAGCTTGAACAAAATCTTTCATACTTTCTCATCCCCTCGCTGTGTTTTCTACTATCCCGATTTCTTTTATTTTAACATATCTCCACCAAATTGAATCTCCAATAATATTTATTTAAATATGATTTTTACTTTACTTCTTTAGTGAAAAGGGTTACAATAACAGTAAGAAAATTTCAGGAGGTTTCATTATGGCACAACGTTACCAAAATGTTATGGTCGCAATTGATGGTTCTAAAGAAGCGGACTTGGCTTTCGTCAAAGGTGTTTACACTGCTCTACGCAACGAATCCAAGCTCACCATTGCCCATGTTATTGACACACGCGCTCTTCAAAGCGTGTCTACCTTTGATGCTGAAGTTTACGAAGAACTCCAAGTCGATGCTGAAAGTCTGATGAAGGAGTACGAAAAGCGCGCAAGAGATGCTGGTGTGACCGATATTCACATCGTCATCGAAATGGGAAATCCAAAAACCCTCCTTGCCCGTACTATTCCAGACGCAGAAAATGTCGACCTGATTCTCGTTGGTGCAACAGGGCTCAATGCCTTTGAACGCCTCTTGGTTGGTTCTTCATCTGAGTACATTCTCCGCCATGCAAAAGTCGATTTACTGGTCGTGAGAGAAAGTGAAAAAACATTGTAATCATAAAAAAGGGAGCCTTGGGCTCCTTTTTGTTTCTATTTTTTTCTTTCTTTATGTCGCTCATAAGCTTTAAACTGACGTTGTAGTTCCTGTCGGATGGCAGGTTCCGGAGCATATTTTTCTTCCCAGTCATCTGGTTTTAAAATCTTGTGTGTAACTGGGTCAAAATGAGCTTTTCCATCAGGGAAAACCTTTCCCATATTTGCTTCATGGACAATATCAAAAATGCGTTCTGGATCTACTCCCATCAAAACAAAACTACCGTATGTGAAATACAGTGTGTCAATCAAAGCATCCACTTGGCCGACCAGATTTTGCTTCGCAGGTGTCTTTTTCGCCACTTTCTCTGCCGCCTTATCAAGTGCCTCATGCATGCTTGCAAGGGAGTCTTGGAATTCTTCCTCCGAAGAACTTGCAGCGCGAACAAACTCTACTAATTCTTCAATTTTAAAGTCTGCGCGGTGGGTTGCACCTTCAGCATCCCATGCCTGTGGCTCTTCTTGAGTTCGTTCATCCATCATATGGTGGAAGGTTTTGACCTTATTAAAGTGGTAGTCTCGACTGACAAACACTTTTTCTGAAGCCAAAACACCAAAGTGCTCGAGCGCCTTGTGGATACCATCTTGTTGATTACTTGCCGTAATATGCTTGGCAACTTCTTTGACACTGCTACTGCCATTTCCCATAGCGACCGACATACCAACACCCGCTAACATTTCCAGATCGTTGTCTGAATCACCAAAGGCCATGACTTGGTTGAGATCAAAGCCATATTCTTTCCCAACTCGGCGAATGCCTTCCAGTTTGGAATTTCCTTGATTAATGATATCTGCTGCAAAAGGATTGCTTCGAGTTAATTTCAAGTCGTCAAAATCACTTGCTGCCTTCTCAGATTCTTCTGGCGTCATCAGCATCAAAACTTGATAAATGGGTTGATTAATCAAGTTAAGCAAGTCGTCTTCCTTTTGAGGAACTGCCTTGCTGACCATTCGATTAAAGGAACGGCTAACGGTTCTTGTCAGAACAGTCGGAATAAAACGACTAACCAGTTGGGAAAAGGAGCCGAGACCAAATGACATAATTTTCGAACCAACAACGGCATGCTCGGTTCCAAGAGCGATTTCTTTACGCTCCTTTTTAGCATAAGCAATCAGTTGACGCAGGCTTAACTTAGCAATCGGACTTGCAAAGAGTACCTTTTCTTTATTAAAAATGTATTGGCCATTGTAGGTCACCGCAAAATCCAAGTCCAAGTCTTCCATCAATTCCTTGACAAAAAACGGTCCTCGTCCTGTCGCTACTCCAACAAGCACCCCTTGCTCTTTGACAATCTTAATCGCGTCCTTAGTGGATTTCAAAACACTCTTGCGATCGTTGACTAGCGTTCCATCGATATCAAAAAAAACAGCCTTGACTTCCATCCTGTCCCATTCTCCCCTTTTGTGTTACAATGATTATACCACATTTCAGAAAGAGTGACTAAATCATGCCTAAGAAAATCCTTGTTTTACATACAGGTGGGACTATTTCCATGCAAGCAGACGCCACTGGTGCCGTTGTAACTAGCCAGGAAAATCCCATGAACCATGTTTCCAATCCGCTTGAAGGGATTGAGGTTCATGCCCTAGACTTTTTTAATCTGCCAAGCCCTCATATCAAACCCAAGCATATGCTTGCACTCTATCATAAGATTAAAGAGGGAGCTGATAACTATGATGGAGTTGTCATCACACATGGTACAGATACCTTAGAAGAAACAGCCTACTTCCTTGATACCATGAAAATTCCGCCCATCCCCATCGTTCTAACAGGGGCCATGCGTAGTTCAAACGAACTTGGTAGCGACGGTGTATATAACTATCTGAGCGCTTTGCGAGTTGCCAGCGATGACAAAGCAGCCGACAAGGGTGTACTGGTCGTCATGAACGACGAGATCCACGCAGCCAAGTATGTTACCAAAACTCATACGACCAACGTCAGCACCTTTCAAACCCCAACACATGGACCACTTGGTCTTATCATGAAGCAAGAAATCCTCTACTTCAAAACAGCTGAACCTCGTGTCCGGTTTGATCTTGAGCATATTCAAGGCCTGGTTCCCATCATCTCAGCCTATGCCGGTATGACAGACGAGCTGATCGATATGTTAGACTTGGAACAGCTGGATGGCTTAGTCATTCAGGCCTTTGGAGCAGGCAATATTCCCAAAGAAACAGCTCAAAAGTTGGAAAATCTCCTCCAAAAAGGAATCCCAGTCGCCTTGGTCTCACGTTGTTTTAATGGTATTGCTGAACCTGTCTACGCCTACCAAGGTGGAGGGGTGCAGTTGCAACGAGCTGGTGTTTTCTTTGTCAAAGAACTCAACGCTCAAAAAGCTCGCCTCAAATTATTAATTGCCCTTAATGCTGGATTAAAAGGACAGGCTTTGAAAGACTATATGGAAGGATAATACTCTTCGAAAATTAAATTCAAACCACGTCAGCATCGCCTTACCGTAGGTATGGTTACTGACTTCGTCAGTTCTATCCACAACCTCAAAGCAGTGCTTTGATCAACCTACGGCTAGTTTCCTAGTTTGCTCTTTGATTTTCATTGAGTATAACTCCTTCTCTAGAAAGCAAATCAGGAAATCTTCACGATTCCCTGATTTTTTCTATTTACGTTTTCGTGTAGAGCGACGTTCTGTCAAACCATGAGGTAAGAGAACTTCACGTTCTTCCAACTCTTCCTTATGCATAATCTTAGTCAACATACGCATGCTGATAGCACCTAGATCATAAAGAGGTTGGGCAATAGTCGTCAAGTTTGGACGAGTGAATCGTGCAATCTGAGAGTCATCTGTCGTGATGATTTCAAACTCTTCCGGCACAGATACACCATGGTCAGCTAAACCATTCAACACACCTGCTGCCAATTCATCACCTGTTACAACTGCGGCTGTAGCTTGTGATGAAATCAAGCGTTCTGCCAAGGCATAACCATCATCATAGCTGTATTTTGATTCAAAGACCAATCCCTCACTATAAGAATGTCCAGCTTTTTTCAAGGCTTCCTTGTAACCAATCAAACGAACCTTGCCATTGATATCATCGACGAGTGGTCCACTCACAAAAGCAATTTTCTCGTTTTCTTTGAGAAGGTAGCTCACAGCATCAATCGTTGCTTGTTTGTAGTCGATATTGACACTTGGAAGTTGATGTTCTACATCCACAGTACCGGCAAGAACAACCGGTGTCCGTGAACGAGAAAACTCTGAACGAATCTTTTCAGTCAAGTGATAGCCCATAAAGATAATCCCATCGACTTGTTTTGAAAAGAGAGTGTTGACCACTGAAACTTCCTTTTCATCATCCTCATCACTATTTGCAAGGACAATGTTATACTTGTACATTTCAGCAATGTCGTCAATCCCCTTAGCAAGCGTTGAGAAATAACCATTGGTAATGTTAGGAATCACAACTCCGACTGTCGTTGTTTTCTTGCTAGCCAAACCACGTGCTACCGCATTTGGACGATAGTCCAAGCGATCAATCACTTCTAGGACTTTTTTTCGAGTGTTCTCTTTAACATTCTTGTTGCCATTAACGACACGGCTAACCGTTGCCATTGAAACTCCTGCTTCACGGGCGACGTCATAAATCGTTACTGTATCATCTGTGTTCATTCCGTTTCCTTTCTATAATGAAAATTTCGCTTTCACGCATCTACTTACTCCATTTTATCACTTATTGTAAACACTTTCAAGTATTTTTTAGAGAAACTTTGAAAAAATTTCACAGTTTATTCCCATTTTGAAAAAGCAATTACGATTTCTTGATTTTTAAGATATTTTGCTGTATGATAAGGAAAATAAAAGGGGGATGAAAACATGGCTTTTACAAATACACAGAGACGTTCCGCTAGTTTTGGTGTCGTGACCAGCCTGCCTGACGATGTCATTGACTCTTTATGGTATATTATTGATCATTTCCTGAAAAATGTCTTTGAATTAGAAGAAGAGCTTGAGTTTCAACTGCTCAACAATAAGGGGACCATCACCTTCCATTTCTCAAGTCAGCACCTTCCGACTAGCATTGATTTTGATTTCAATCATCCTTTTGATCCGCTTTACCCTCCTAGGGTCCTTGTTTTAGACCTGGATGGCAGAGAAACCATCCTCCTTCCAGAAGAAAATGACCTATTTTAAAAACTCTAGCTTCTCGGCGCAAACTGCTGAGGAACTAGAGTTTTCTTTTTCTAATAAATGGAGCGACTAACAACTAGACCGTTTGGTTTTGTATACTCTAAGTCAAGATAATCCTGATAAGTCCCTGGCACAATGAAACCTTGGGGACTCAATATATCAGTCCCAGCTTTTCCTACGATAGAGTCTGCCAGCAAAACACAATTGGTACTGAGAACAAAGTAGGTCTTAAACTCGGATGAGCTGAATTTATAGAGGGTTGCATCTGCTTCCTCTTTTAGTTGGTAGGAGTAGGTGTGCTTGATCTCACCCTCTCTTCTTTTCATCAACTGCGAGCTTGGTTCCCAAGGAATTAACAGGTCTTCTATCTCCACTAAACGCGCTTGGATGGCTGCTTTCTGTTGGTCCGTCAAACTCAGACCATAAGCAAACAAGGTCTTCTGACTTTCCCTCTTGCAGAGTTCGATGTATTTTTCCCGATTGGCCTTAAACAAGACACCGTCTCCAACCATGCCGAATAAACGCTCCGAGTGAGGATCATAGGAACCATAGGAAATAACCTTCCCTTGATAGCAAATATCCACATGCCCCATAGCGAGGAAGAAAGAGGTTTCTGAGGTATGAATAAAAATTTCCAGGTCAACCGTCTGGTCGTTTTTTCTTTCTGAATGAACTTCCCCTTCTTGACTTTCATGATTTGCCAGCCACTCATTTAGTTTTCGCAAGGTGCTGATAGGAATCAGAGCCGTCACAAAGATCGGCAGAGTCATTCGCATACGTCGTTTCAGCTTGGGATTGTTTTCTATCCTTTCAAAAAAGAATCCGTCCCGGAGGCTACTGGCTCCTAGCATGAGCAAGTAAAATCCAAGCAAGAGCAATTCAAAATTCGCTGCATCGTGAAAAGGAGAGATGCTATAAAGCCCGAATCCTATCATCCATACAGCATCAAAGAGATGATGGATCCGAGGATGAATGGCATTTTTTCGATAGAGAGACCAGGTCACAAGACTAATGATGCCTGTAAACAGCTGGTAGCTCGCAATGATAAAGACCAAGAGATAGAGGGCAAGATCTTGCAAAATGATAGAGTCAAACACGAGAGCCGCTACCACCAGCTTGCCCAAGGTTACAAAGATATTTTCCCGACGTTTTTTATCTTGAAACCAGCGAGTCAACAAGTGCCAAACTGCTGACAAGGAAAAGTAGCCCATCAGCAACTGGTATCCCATTCGCGGAATAACTTGTCCAAAACGAATCAAGAGAAGCCCTAAAACAATAGCAAGTAGTCCCTCCCCGATACTCTTCCACTTGCTATAGGTCTCAGAAAGCTTAGGCATTTCCTTGCTCCAACTGGTCAACCAAGTATCGAATTGGTTGCTTTAGGATCGGATGGATAAAATGGGGAGCTATTTCCACTAACGGCTCAAGAACAAAGAGGCGTTCTGCTATATAAGGATGAGGCAAGATGAGCTCGTCTGTATAAATGACTTGGTTCTCCACAAAGAGCAAGTCCAAATCAATCAAACGAGGCCCCCAATGCACCTCTCGAACCCGTCCCATTTCTGACTCAATGGCTAATAATGTTTCTAACAAAACTGATGCTGGTAACCAGGTTTCTACTTCAATCACCTGATTGGCAAAACTATCCTGTTCCACACCACCCCAAGGTTCCGTCGTCAAGATACTGGACTCTTTGAGAATATGGATACCTCGAGTCTGCAGTTTGTCAATGGCTTGTTCCAAGTTTGCTTGCTTATCTCCCATATTACTTCCTAGGGCGATAAAGGCTCGCTGCTTACGACGATGAATGGTCACCGAGCAGGTATCCAACGGTAAATGAACTGGCGCCCAAGGTTTTTTGAGTTCCAACTCAATCTCTTGGACAAGAGGATAGGTCTCAAAGGTACGTTCAACTAGTTTGTAGGCTACCGTTTCAATCAAGTCCTCACTCGTTTCCTGAAACCAAGTCGTCCACTGCTGGCACAGTTCTCCGTAATGGACAGATGCTGTTAAATCCAAGTCTGTAGCCGCCTTGGTCATATCATAGGATAAGCTTGCGGAAATAACAAACTTCTGCCCCAATTCCTTCTCACTTGGAAAGAGACCATGATAGGCAAAAATTTCCAAATCTTTTATCTGCAGTTGATCCATAACTAGTCCTTTCTAGAAAAATCTGCATGAAGCGGATTCTTTTTATAGTCAATGAAAATCAAAGTGCAAACTAGGAAGCTAGCCGCAGGCTGTACTTGAGTACGGCAAGGTGAAGCTGACGTGGTTTGAATCTGATTTTCGAAGAGTATTATAGTCCCATTAAACGATAAGCTTGATCTCGGAGGTCCTTATCTGTTTCAAATAGACCACGAGCTACTGTCGTCAAGGTTGCCGTTCCTGGCTTTCTGACACCACGCATGCTCATACACATATGTTCCGCCTCAATGACAACAAAGGCTCCCTTGGCCCCCAGATAGTCCATCAAGGCATCGGCCACTTCAATATTCAACCGTTCTTGAATCTGTGGTTTTTTAGAATAAACTTCAACCGTACGAGCTAGCTTGGACAAGCCTGCTACACGTCCATCTGGAATGTAGGCAATGTGCGCTCTCCCATAAAATGGCAAGAAGTGGTGCTCACACATAGTATGGAAAAAAATATCCTTTTCCACTACCATATTGTCATCAATAATCTCAAAGGATTTTGACAGGTGTTCCTCAGCAGTTTGGCCAAGACCTGAAAAAATCTCTTGGTACATACGGGCTACACGAGCAGGTGTTTCCTGCAAGCCCTCGCGGTTAGCGTCCTCACCAACAGCCTCAATAATCATTTTTACAGCTGCTTCAATCTTTTGTGTATCCATTCTCGTTCTTCCTCTCCATTAGATAGGTTCTCACTTGGCTCAAGAAATACAAGGAACCCGTGACAATCCTAACTGTTTGTTTCTCTTCATTTTTATCTGTCAATTTCTGCTCTAGAAAATCCGGCCAACTTTGGTAATTGAGATTTCTAGACTTTGCTGTCTTTTTCAGCACGTTTTCATCAGTCGCCCGACTATCGTCAAAATGGGTTAAAGTCAATTGACTATCTGGCACCGTTTCTAGCAAGTCCAGCATATCATCCAAGGCCTTGGTTTTGATGCAGGTAAAGAGGATTTCCTTATGATAATCCGCAAAGCGTTCTTGCAAGGTTGCCAACAAGACCTTGATAGCATGGGGATTGTGGGCCCCATCTAAAATCATCAAGGGGTCACTAGACACGACCTCCAAACGCCCTGGCCATCTGGTCTCTTTCAAAGCTTGAGCAACCAAGTCATTACTTGCTAATTCTCGCCCAGTCTCCTGACAATAAGTGTCTAAGAGAGCAAGCGCCATCCCCGCATTTTCTATCTGGTGCAAGCCAAGCAGACCTGTTTGAAAACGACCTTGTCTGACAGAACTGGTATAATCAAAGATTTCACCCGTCACTACACTCTTTTGGTGACTGACCTGATAATCTTTCCCATATCGTATTCTCGGTGCTTCTTTCCCTTCTGCAATGCGGTCAATAACAGTCAAGGCTTCAGGAACAATATGACCTGTCACCAAGGGAATACCTTGTTTGATAATACCAGCCTTCTGCTCTGCTATGGCTTCCAAGGTGTCACCAAGTAGGGCAACATGGTCCAGTCCAATGGTCGTAATTCCTGTTAAAATTGGCTGGCAAACATTAGTACTATCCAAAAGACCACCCATGCCGACTTCCATGATAGCCACATCTACTTGCTCTGAGGCAAAGTAATCATAAGCTAGAGCTGTGATAATCTCAAATTCGGTTGTCCCCTGCAAATTGGTAGCAGATTCCCCCTCAAGCAAAGACTGATAGTCTGCCATGAGGGCTTCTAGCCTAGCCTCGGGAATGGATTCCCCATTAATGCTAATCTGATCCGTATAATGAATGAGATAGGGCGAGTTGAACACCCCAACTCTCAGTCCTAGCTTTTCCAGCATCTTTTTCAAAAAAGCAATGGTAGACCCCTTGCCGTTGGTCCCTCCGATATGGATGACCTTGAGTTTGAGATGGGGATTGCCTCGCAGAGCTAGGAGTTCTACCATGCGTTCCAAGCCAAAATGCGGTTGGTCCGTCCGGTAGTGGGCAATCCACTGATTGTTTTCAATTTCGTTCATCTTACTTATATTGTTTTAAATCTAGATTTTCTGCATCATCTGCCAAACGGATAGCAGAGGCAATTTCAACTGCCATCCTGTGACTGGCAACATCATGCACGCGCACCACTTCCACACCCTGTCTCACAGCGATACTGGTTACATGAGCAGAAGCTGTGTCTCGATTGCGGAAACCAAGTTCGGTCTCAGGATTAACTTCAAAGCCATTTTCCTCCAGGATATTAATGACAAACCGCTTACGCGAAACTCCAAGAAAGATTGGATAGCCTTTCTGATGCAGTTTATCCAGATCACGTAGAAGGAGTAGATTTTCTTTCTTAGTCAGACCAAAGCCAATTCCTGGATCCAGCAGAATATTTTCTCTTGCTATCCCAGCTTCCTCTGCTCTCGCTAGAGCTCGTTCAAAGAAAGTCTTCATCAAGTCTTCGATTGGCACTTTTTCAAAGCCAGCTAACTCTTCTTCTGTAAAAGCTTGTCCAAAACCAAAATGAGGAAATATGAGCGAACTAGGATGCTGAGGACGAGCCATGACTGGATTAAACATGATAACCACTTCCGCTCCAGCCTTAGCAACCACATCCGCCATTTTCTCATCTCCCATGAGACCAGTGATATCATTGACCAGATTGGCACCAGCAGCCAAAGCAGCCTCTGCCACCTGACTTTTCCAAGTATCGATGGAAATGAGAACATCACTTTCCTCACGGATAGCTTTAATCACTGGAACAACACGCTGGATTTCCTCTTCTATCTCAACATAGCTACTGCCTGGCCGAGTCGATTCTCCACCGATATCTAGCATGCTCGCTCCTTCTGCTATCAATTTATGAGCCTGCTGGAGTGCCTGCTCAAGAGCAAAAAACTGACCACCATCCGAAAAGGAATCTGGGGTTACATTGATAATTCCGCAAATGGCTGTTTTTGCCTGACTAGCTTTATTGGACATAGGGTCACTCCTCAAGGTTTTTCACCACATTATTTCTCTATTTTACCATAAAAAGAAAAAGATGGATACGCAAGCATTCATCTTTTCCAAGTAGGTCAATGGCTTAGAATGATAGGCCCAGATTTCTACTAATCAATACCAATATAGCTATCAAACAAAAGGCTACACCATTGAGAATCATATGAAGCAGGATGGACATCTCTAAACGTTCTGTCTTATAGGCTGTCCAAGTTAGAACTGTTGACATCCCTCCATAAATAATCACAGAAGGCAGATTGGTTGGAGTATGGAGTAAGGCAAAGACAATTGCCCCAACAACAAAGCCAAGTTTTTCCTTACCTCGGAAGATTTTTTTAGGAATAATCCCACGACACAAAATTTCCTCACAAATCGGCGCAATCAAGACTAGCATGAAAAAAGTGGCAATCAAGGAACTATTTTCAACCAGACTGTTAATAGTTGATTGATTGCTCGTTGTCGTCTCATTCGTCATGCGAAGCAAAGCTGCACCAAACAAATTGTTAGCAAAAATCACTAGGTAACTCAACACCAAGCGAGCCAAGTCTTTGGCCTTAAAAAAAGATAGATTAAAAGTAGCAAGTTGTGTTTTTCGTGCACCAATAATGAATACAATCAAAACGACTATGGATAGGGCACCAACTAAGAGCCCTGACTGTAAAATCGGAAACTGTTTGTTTGCTAAAAACAAAGCAAGTCCTATAGGAACTTGAGATAGAACAAAAGCTACCAAAAGGATGAGCACCCATTTCCCTCTATTCAAAACCTCTTGCCAGATTGTCTTTTCTTTCATCTTGTACCTCCTTATAATAAAAAGGGGAGATTCCCCTTTTTCTATTATACCATTTATAGTGCCATACTGATATAGTTAAGGATAAACAAAGCATCCAAAATCCAAATCATCACGTGCACATCCTTGGCTTGACCTTTGACAAGTTTTGTCAATGTGTATGTCAAGAAACCAACAGCAATCCCTTGTGTGATAGAGTAACTGAATCCCATAAAGATAGATGTGAAGAAGGCAGGAACTGCTTCTGACATATCATCCCAAGGAATATTTTTAAGATTAGACAGCATCATAATTCCGACGATAATCAAAATTGGTGCTGTTGCTGCTGAAGGAACAATAGCAAGAAGTGGGCTAAAGAAGCTAGATAGGGCGAAACAGATAGCAACTACTAGAGCTGTCAAACCTGTACGTCCACCAGCACCAATACCTGCTGCTGACTCAATATAAGTTGTTACGTTTGAAGTACCTGCAATGGCACCTACCGAAGTTGCTACCAAATCAGAGTATAGAGCCTTGTCCAATTTAGCGGACTCATGGTTTTCTCCACTTGTCGCAACGATACCAACTTTTTCACCAGTACCGATAAGAGTACCGATTGTATCAAAAATATCCGTTAGTGAGAAGGCAAGAATAGCCATCAAGGTTTCTGGTAAACGTGAAGTGTTTGAAATCAAAGATCCTAAACCTTCTGAACCCAGAGCAGCACCAAATAAAGTTCCTAAATCATTAACCGCTGCTGAAAGATTGTTGCTAGCAAAGTCAATCCCTGATAATTTGACAACACCAACAGCAATGGCAAGCACAGTCGTTGTTAAAATAGAAAGAATGATTCCACCTTTGATGCCTTTAACAACAAAGAAGATGGTAATAGCCAGACCTGCAAGAGCCACCAATACTGCTGGAGTATTGAAGTCTACCAATCCTGGAACGGCTGCTGAGTTTGCAGTAAGTGCAGCTTGAGCCTTGTCTGCTCCTTCACCTGCTACCGTATAAGTACCTGGATCGATTGAGAATTTCAAGAGACCAGCATTCTTAATCCCAACATAGGCAAGGAAAACACCAATACCAGCGGAAATAGCTGAACGAAGTGTTGTTGGAATAGATTCGATGATCATTTTACGAACATTTGTTAAGGTAATAATCAGTGAAATAATTCCACAAATGAAGACCATACCAAGAGCTTCTTTCCAAGTATAGCCCATCCCAAATACAACTGTAAATGTGAAGAAGGCATTTAGCCCCATACCTGGTGCTTGTGCGTATGGCAAATTAGCATAGAAAGCCATCATCAAAGTACCGACTACAGAACCGATAATCGTTGCCAAGAACACACCTTGAACAGGCATACCCGTTTGGGAAAGCATTTGAGGGTTTACAAAGAGAATATAACTCATTGCAAAGAATGTTGTTAAACCAGCAAGCACCTCTGTACGGACATCTGTCCCGTGCTCTTTTAGTTTAAATAGTTTGTCCATCTTTAATCTCCTTTTGTTTTTTTACGAACAATATGAGTATTATATCATTTATCATTCACCTTTTCAATATGTTTGTTTGAATTATTTAACAAAATGGAATTTTCATTTTTTGTTTTGAGTCTGTTTTTCTTCTTTCTTTTTGATATAATAGTAGACATCTTATCTGGAATCTACTAGGAAGGTTTATATGACTAAAAAAATTATTGCAGTCGATTTGGACGGAACCTTGCTCAATGGTGAAAGCAAGCTCTCCGATTTTACCAAAAAGACAATCAAAAAAATTACTGAAAAGGGGCACCATGTTGTTATCACGACAGGCCGTCCTTACCGCATGGCGAAGAACTTCTACCGTGAACTAGAGTTGCATACTCCCATGATTAACTTTAATGGTTCCCTCACTCATCTACCCGGACAGACTTGGGCGCATGAAAAGTGCTTGACCTTGGACAAAAAATACCTCTTGGACATGGTCCAACGCAAAGAGGATATCCAAGCTGACTTTATTGCTGGAGAATACCGTAAGAAATTCTACATTACAGCTCCTAATGAAGAAATCGCAGATCCAAAATTATTTGGTGTGGAAAATTTCCAACCCGAAAATCAATTCAAGCCTGAACTGGTGACCAAGGACCCCAACTGCATCCTCTTGCAAACGAGAGCCGAGGACAAATACGCTCTAGCAGACGAGATGAATCGTTTTTATCAACACCAACTATCCATCAATACTTGGGGAGGCCCCCTCAACATCCTCGAGTGTACTCCCAAAGGGGTAAACAAGGCTTTTGCCCTCGAATATTTGCTCAATGTGATGAATCGTGACAAAAAAGACTTAATTGCCTTCGGTGATGAGCAAAACGATAGGGAAATGCTGGCTTTCGCAGGCAAGGGATATGCCATGAAAAATGCCAATCCTGCTCTTCTTCCATATGCAGACGAACAACTTCCTCTGACCAACGAAGAAGACGGAGTTGCCCACGCTTTACAAAATTTATTACTATAAAAGGACAGATTGCATAGGGCAATCTGTCCTTTTGTTTTCATTCTTTTTTCATAAAGGCAATTTATTTTCTGTATTTTTATATTAAATTTTCTATTACCATTTTCATTTACCTCTCAAAATTATTGATATATTAATATTTTTAAAAAGTCATTCTATGAAAACTTTTACATATTTTTAGAAAAAGTAGTTGCTTTTTAAATGAAAACGGTTTATACTTAATTAGGCTTAAAGTTTTCTTAAACACACAGTCAAACATTTTATAAGGAGGAATGACAATAATGAGTATCGGAATCATTATTGCGAGCCACGGCGAATTTGCTGCGGGTATTCATCAATCAGGATCTATGATCTTTGGTGAACAAGAAAAGGTTCAAGTTGTAACCTTTATGCCAAATGAAGGTCCAGATGACCTTTACGCTAAATTCAACAACGCTGTGGCTGCATTTGACGCAGAAGATGAGGTTCTAGTATTGGCTGACCTTTGGAGTGGATCTCCATTCAACCAAGCTAGCCGCGTGATGGGAGAAAATCCAGAACGTAAGTTTGCCATCATCACAGGACTGAACTTGCCGATGTTGATCCAAGCCTACACAGAGCGCCTTATGGACGCGAATGCAGGTGTGGATAAAGTCGCTGCGAATATCATTAAAGAAGCCAAAGATGGCATCAAGGCTCTCCCAGAAGAGCTTAACCCAGTTGAGGAAGTTGCAACTGCTGCAGCTGCTCCAGTTGCACAAGCTGCTATTCCAGAAGGAACAGTTATCGGTGACGGTAAACTGAAAATCAACCTTGCTCGTCTAGACACTCGTCTCCTTCATGGTCAGGTTGCCACTGCTTGGACTCCAGATTCAAAAGCAGATCGTATCATCGTTGCTTCAGACAACGTTGCAAACGACGATTTGCGTAAAGAATTGATCAAGCAAGCTGCTCCTAACGGTGTAAAGGCTAACGTTGTCCCAATCCAGAAATTGATCGACGTTGCAAAAGACCCACGTTTCGGCGAAACTCATGCCCTTATCTTGTTTGAAACTCCACAAGATGCACTTCGTGCTATCGAAGGTGGCGTGCCAATCAAGACCCTTAACGTTGGTTCTATGGCTCACTCAACAGGTAAAACAATGATTAACAACGTTTTGTCTATGGACAAAGAAGACGTTGCAACCTTTGAAAAATTGCGTGACCTCGGTGTTGAATTTGACGTACGTAAAGTACCAAACGACACGAAAAAAGATTTGTTTGACTTGATTAAGAAAGCAAACGTTCAATAATTTTAATCTGTTTCTATCATTTTTGAAAACAGGATTAAATACTTTATTAAAACTAAATAGAAAAGGAATAAAACCATGTCAGATATTTCAATCATTTCTGCTATCTTGGTTGTAGTTGTTGCCTTCCTTGCAGGTCTTGAAGGTATCCTCGACCAATTCCAATTCCATCAACCAATCGTCGCATGTACCCTTATCGGACTTGCAACTGGTAACCTCGAAGCAGGTGTTATGCTTGGTGGATCACTTCAAATGATTGCCCTTGGTTGGGCAAACATCGGAGCTGCCGTAGCTCCTGACGCTGCTCTTGCATCTGTTGCGGCAGCAATCATCTTGATCAAAGGTGGTAACTTTACTACTGAAGGTATCGCCGTTGCTACGGCAACAGCTATCCCTCTTGCCGTAGCTGGACTTTTCTTGACTATGATTGTTCGTACAATCTCAGTTGCCTTGGTTCACACTGCTGACGCTGCTGCTAAAGACGGAAATATTGCGGCTGTTGAACGTGCTCACTTTGTTGCACTTCTTCTTCAAGGTCTTCGTATTGCAATCCCTGCTGCCTTCCTTATCGCTATCCCAGCTTCTGCTGTTCAAGACGCTCTTGGTTTGATGCCAGACTGGTTGAACGGTGGTATGGCTGTCGGTGGTGCTATGGTCGTTGCCGTAGGTTATGCTATGGTTATCAACATGATGGCAACTCGTGAAGTATGGCCATTCTTCGCTATCGGTTTTGCTCTTGCAGCAATCTCTCAATTGACTTTGATTGCCCTTGGTGTCATCGGTGTTGCCCTTGCCTTCATCTACCTTAACCTTACAAAACAAGGTGGAAACGGTGGCGGCGGAGCTGCGACTTCTAACGACCCAATCGGTGATATCCTAGAAGACTACTAGAAAGGGGATCAATCATGGCTGAAAAAATTCAATTATCAAAATCAGATCGTCAAAAAGTTTGGTGGCGTTCACAATTCCTTCAAGGTTCTTGGAACTACGAACGTATGCAAAACTTGGGTTGGGCTTACTCATTGATCCCAGCTATCAAAAAATTGTACACTAAAAAAGAAGACCAAGCGGCTGCTCTTGAGCGTCACCTTGAGTTCTTCAACACTCACCCATACGTAGCTGCTCCTATCATGGGGGTTACTCTTGCACTTGAAGAAGAGCGCGCTAACGGTGTAGAAATCGATGACGCGGCTATCCAAGGGGTTAAAATCGGTATGATGGGACCTCTTGCTGGTATCGGTGACCCAGTATTCTGGTTTACAGTTCGTCCTATCCTTGGAGCCCTTGGTGCATCACTTGCTGCATCTGGTAACATTGTTGGTCCCCTTCTCTTCTTCTTTGGATGGAATGCTATCCGTATGGCCTTCCTATGGTATACACAAGAGTTCGGTTACAAAGCTGGATCTGAAATCACTAAAGACATGTCTGGTGGTATCTTGAAAGACATCACCAAAGGAGCATCTATCCTTGGTATGTTCATCCTTGCCGTTCTTGTACAACGTTGGGTATCTATCAACTTTACTGTGAACCTTCCAGGTAAACAATTGGCTGAAGGTGCTTACATCAACTTCCCAGAAGGTGCTGTAACAGGTGGAGAATTGAAGGGAATCCTTGGTCAAGCACTCAGCGGATTGAGCCTAGATAAGATTCAACCACAAACTCTTCAAGGTCAGTTGGACTCATTGATTCCAGGATTGATGGGACTTCTCCTTACTTTCCTTTGCATGTGGTTGCTTAAGAAAAAAGTATCACCAATCGCAATCATCCTTGCTCTCTTTGCAGTAGGTATCGCAGCTCGTTTCTTCGGTATCATGTAATCCAAGCTATCGAGAATATAAATAAAAAAAGAATCAGGATTAAACCTGATTCTTTTTGTGTATCAACTTTTTCTTCTAGTCAGATAATGCAAGCCCCCAATCACCACTGCTAGGATGGCTACATAGACGACTTGGGTGGTTTCTAGAGGTACAAAAGTTCCTTGCAGGATAAATGTATTGGCAAGTACGCCAACAAGGGCTGCAAGGCTCAAAAATGCGAGCAAGACCAGCTTGTATCGATTAAAGGGAATGCTGACCTTGGCAACTAGACACAGACCATTGATCAAAGCAAGGAGGAAGCAAATAAATTTGACCTGACCTGGGACAGTGATAAAGAAATTGGTCAAGAGAACACTAGCAACCAGAACGCCTCCACCAATTGTCGCGTTGGTTAGGATATCTCTCATAAAGTGAGTGCTGACCTTTTCTTTATTGGACTCAAAAGTTAGGAAGAAAGATGGAATCCCAATCGTAATAGCTGAAATGATTGTAAACTGAATAGGGATAAAGGCGAATTCCAAACCAAATACCACACTCAAAATGGCAAACACGACGGAGAAGAAGGTCTTTGTTAGAAAGAGAGAGGCTACCTTTTGGATGTTATTGATGACCCGGCGTCCTTCCATCAAGATATCATAAAATACTGCAAAGTCATCAGTGAGAAAAACAATATTGGATACACTTTTGGCTGCACTCGTTGCTCCCTTCATAGCAAAGCTGATATCTGCTTTCTTGAGAGCCAGAACATCATTGACCCCGTCGCCACTCATGGCAACTGTTTTACCAGCATTTTGCAAAATAGATACCATCTTTTGCTTCTGTTCAGGTGTCACACGACCAAAGATATCATGTTCCAAGACCACTCTTTCAAAATCTTGTTCACTCACCTTGGTCATATCAATCGCACGGGCTTCTTCCTTAAAACCTGCCTTACGAGCCACCCCATATACAGCCACATGATTATCACCACTGATAATCTTCACTTCAACACCTTGAGATTCGAAATAGTCAAAGGTTTCCTTGGTATTGTCCTTAATCTCATCTGACAGAACGACATGCCCTAATAGTTCCATTTCGGATGGGCTTGTAATCTGGTCCTTGCTATGAGCAAGCGATAAGATTCGAAAACCTTGCTGCTTCAGATGTTCATAGTAGGTATCCATCGGCTGGGTAAAGCCTAAAAACTCATAGGCGCCAAAGAAATAGGTCCCACCATCTTTTACTTGAACAAAGGAATACTTGTTTTTACTTGAGAATGCACCGACTTCTTGAACTTCCCACTTTTTCTCACAGGTTAAGTAAGTCTTCAGAGCTCGGGAAGTTGCATTTTCATCGTCAAAATAGGCTAGATAAGAAGACAGTTTCTCTTCTACATTAGCATCCATTTCTTGAACCTTCATATTACCAGTCGTGATGGTACCTGTCTTATCAAAACAAAGAACATCTACTCGCGCTAAAGTTTCCACACAGTATAGCTCCTGCACCAGAACCTTCTTTTTAGCCAGCTTCATGGCCGCTACCGCAAGGGATACACTGACCAGGAGAATCAAGCCCTCTGGAATCATGCCGACCAAGGCACCTGAACTTCCCAAAACAATTTCAACATAAGACCGTCCTAGACTAAAACCTCTGACATAAAGCAGAATGGCAACTGGCACCAGCAAGATGGAGACGATTTTTAAAATCTTATCCATGTAATCGCGCAGTTGAGAAGGATATTTTTTGAATTCCTTGCTGGATTTTGCGAGTTTGTTGATATAACTATCGGGTCCGACCGCCGTTGCCGTAACCAGACAAGTACCGCTAACGACATTGCTTCCGCTCATCAGCTGGTCACCAACCGTTTTAAAGACAGAATCACTCTCACCAGTCAGCAAAGACTCATCCACTTCAATATTTCCTTCAAGTACTTCTGCATCGACAGGCACCTGATCACCCAGATTGAGATACAGGTACTCACCCAGAACGATGTCCTCTGGATCAATCTCAATCGTTTGACCATCTCGATTGGCCTTGTACTTACTTTTACCAAGCAAACTTAGCTTTTCCAAAGCATTTTTTGAACGCACTTCTTGTAAAATCCCAATGGCTGTATTGATAGCAATCACACCTAAAAAGAGCATATTCTCAAATCGCAAGGTTGTGGCTACCAGAACTGCCAGAGCCAAGTTCATGGCATTAAAGAAGGTAAAGATATTTGAAACGACGATTTCCTTGGTTGTTTTATAGGGTTTAATGTCACTGATATTTCGTTGACGACCCTTGATGTCTTGGCTGCTTAAATACTTCATTTCTACTCCGATATACTTTTGTACTACTATAATAACACATATCTTTTCCTCTGTCACTTAAAGACTCAAAATAAGAAGAACTCCCTTGGCAAGCATCATCTATCATTACTTTAAGAAATTACTTGAAAAAAAGAGGCTAGGATTCTCCTAACCTCTTTTCTTTATGCTTTATTCTGCCAAGGCACCCATTGGATCCCATGGTGCAAGTACGATTGGTTCTGCTTCATAAGCAGCCCGTTCTTCTGCTGTCAGCAATTCTTTGCGGACAACGATTTGGTAAGTGTATTCATCTATCCAAGCGTCTGAGGCGACGAAGTAACCATCTGTACCGACCTTGTCTCCCCATGAGTTTTCAACCTTCCACTTGGTTGACTTACCATTTTCGTCCAAGTCCACACCTGTCAAGACCATAGCGTGGGTCATCAAGCTTTCACTATAGTCCAAACGTCCAGCCTTGTCTTGAGTGAGTTGAATATCCATGCTTGATTCAAAGTCATAAACATCTGTCGCAAGGATTCCAGCTTTGCGGTTGCTAAGTTGGCCGACATCTGAACCAAACCAAACAGTCTCACCTGTCTGCATTTGAGCAATCGCCAATTCTTTCAAACGATCCATAGGAACGTTGATGTAGCGAACTGCACGGCTACCAACGACATTCCCCAACATCTCAACTGTATAAGATTTGCCGTAAGGCTTGTCAGCAGTTGGGGCATTGATAACCGAAACATAATCTTCTAGAGGAAGATTGACATATTTCTTGTAAAACTCTTGTGGTGTGATACCCTTTTCGCTTTGGTAGTTATCATCCTTGTCGCGATAAGCAAAGTCAAACTGCCGTGGTGGAAGACCCAAAGACATGGCAAGGAAGTTAAAGATTTCCTGCAAGTGGTCTTCCTTCTTGGCTTGAACAGTCACTTGGTCTGCACCAGAAGCCAACAAATCACGCAAGATTTGGGCATCCTGACGAAGCAATTTGTTGAGGATGGCATTTAGCTCACGGCTATTGCTAGATGAGATAGACTCAGGGTAAACTGACTTAGGAACGACACCATATTTCTCAAAGAGGGACACTACCATATCCCACTGTCCACCGTCTTGTTGTGGTGTTTGGAGTAGGAAGCTAACCTTGCGGCTAGTTAAGTCTTGGTCTGCAGTCGCAATGACTTGCTCCAAGAACCAGTTTGATTTCTCATACTTGTCCCAGAAGAAGGTGTGGGCTTGTGACAGTTCAAAGTTTTCGAGTTTGTATTGAGAGATGAGTTTGTGACGGAAGGTATTAAGGGCTGCAAACATCCAGCAACGACCAGATGCTTTCTGGTTGGTCACCTTGTCCTTGGTCAAATCAAGCGAGAAAACAGGTGTATTGTCTACATGGCTTTGGCGACGTTCTAGGGCTGCAAAAATTCCGTTATGGCTGGCAGCATTTTCAATCGCTTGGTATTTGACATTTGCTTCATAGTTAGCAAATAATTGATCCGTAAATGATTCTTGAATCGCGTTCATAGATTCCTCCTTTTATTCTACTGTCTATTATAACTCTTTTCACAAAGGAAGCAACTGAAAAATGAAAAAGGCAGGGACATTCTCCCCCACCTTTTCTAACATAATCCAAACTAAGCAATACTAGCAAGGAGATTCTCTAACTCCTCCTTGGTCAAGCGACGCCATTCTCCTCTTTGTAAGTTCTCGTCTAAAATCAGTGTTCCCATAGTCAAACGTTGCAAGTCCACGACTTCCTTTCCACAATAGGCTACCATGCGTTTAACCTGATGAAACTTCCCTTCTGCAATGGTCACCCGAACCTGGCTCTCACCCTTATCTGAATCCACCGACAAAATCTCCAGTTTGGCCGGCTGACAAGTAAAATCCTTAAGCGGAATACCCTTGGCAAATGTTTCCACATCTTCTTGGGTCATGATTCCCTTGACCTGAGCCAAGTAAGTTTTAGCCACATGACGTTTGGGTGAAAGAAGGGCATGGGTCAGCTGACCGTCATTGGTCAAGAGCAGAAGACCATGCGTGTCAATATCCAAGCGCCCTACTGGAAAAACTTCCTTGCTTCGAGCCAAATCATCCAGCAAGTCTAGAACCGTTCTATGCTTGTTATCCTCAGTCGCTGAAATGACTCCTTGGGGCTTGTTCATCATGTAGTAGACAAACTCCTCGTACTCTAGCACTTGACCATCAAAGCGAATTTGGTCTCTTTCTTCGTCAATCTGCAGTTTAGCTGATTTTTCTTTCTTGCCATTGACCGTCACGCGTCCAGCCTTGAGCAAGTTTTTGACCTCCGTCCGACTTCCCACAGCGCAGGCAACTAAAAATTTATCTAATCTCATAGAACTATTATATCATACTCAAAAGGAGGCTGGCCCAAGTGACCAACCTCCTTTTCTTTTCATACTCTTCAAAAATCTCTTCAAATCGCGTCAACGTCGCCTTGCCATATAGATGTTACTGACTTCGTCAGTTCTATCTACAACCGCAAAGCAGTGCTTTGAGCAGCCTGCGGCTAGTTTCCTAGTTTGCTCTTTGATTTTCATTGAGTATCAGATTTAAGAAATTAACTTCCTCGTCTCCAGAAAATAGCTAAGACAACCATAGCACCTAAAACAGCTGGAACAATAGCTATCCCCGCTAGGTTTGGACCCCAAGTTCCAAAGAGCAGGTGCCCCAAAGAAGCACCAATCCAGCCGAGAAACATTTTCCCAAAGCATCCCATGCTCTCTCCACGATTGGTCAAAGCACCTGCCAAGAGTCCCACTAGGAGACCAACAAACATACTTCCAAGCATAGTTTCTCCTTAAATAGCCCAGTCTCCATTACGGAAGAGTGGTACGCGTGTTCCATCCTCACGGATACCATCGATATCCATTTGATTCGAACCAATCATAAAGTCCACGTGAACATCTGAACGGTTAAGTCCTGCAGCTTCAAGCTCTTCTTCGCTCATCTCTGCACCACCAACAACACTAGTTGCATATGCTGCACCGATAGCCAAGTGGTTTGAGGCATTTTCATCGAAAAGGGTGTTGAAGAAGGTAATACCTGACTGAGAAATTGGGCTTGGATCTGGCACCAAGGCACATTCACCCAAGGCACGCGCACCCGCATTTTCAAAGACAAGGTCTTTCATGACCTGATCACCCTTCTCAGCAGTGATATCTACTATTTCTCCATTCTTAAAGGTTACTTTAATTCCCTCAATGATATTTCCGTTATAGCTAAGTGGTTTTGTAGAGGTTACATAACCATCTGCACGACGGAAGTCAGGCGCTGTGAAGACTTCCTCTGTCGGCATATTTGGCAAGAACCCTTCTCCCTGTGCATTGATAGCGCCAGCTGATTCCCAAACGTGGTTTTTCGGTAAACCAAGTGTCAAATCTGTTCCTGGCGCTGTGTAGTGAAGGGCTGAAAATTGTTCTTTATTAAGCATATCTGCCTTGCTCTTCAAGATAGCTGCATGCTCTTCCCAAGCCTTAACTGGATCTTCTTCATAGACACGACAAGTTTTGAAGATTTGGTCCCAAAGGAGATCGACTGCTTCTTCATCGCTCGCAGCATTTGGAAAGACTTTCTTAGCCCACTCAAGCCCTGCTGCAGCTGCTACAGTCCAGCTAACCTTGTTGGATTGAGTTGCGATGCGCATCGGCTTCATAGCGAGTCCCATCGCTTTTGCAGAAGCTGAAAGCTTGTCAGCGTCCACACCGTTCAAGGCACCTGGATCAGAAGAGCGGACACCGAGACGACTAGCCTTGTTTTCCAAGAGATAGTCCATCTCAGCAATCTTGTATTCTGGCACATTGTCCAAACGCTCCATTGGTGCATGGAGGAATTTCTCACGGTTGATGATATCATCGGTCCACTGAACGATAACCTCATGCGCACCCAAGGCATAGGCTTCTTTCACGATTAGATGCGCCAATTCACGTTGCTCCACATCGATAGAAAGAGCCAAAGTGTGACCAGGTTGCACGTTAATTCCATTCGCAACCAACAATTTCGCATATTTTTCTAGATTTTCTTTAAAATTTGGTAAAACCATTCTATTCTTCCTTTTCTTTTGTTATTTCTCTTTAAACAAGGACAGCAGGCTAACTGCTGCCACAGTACCACAAATCAAAGCGGTCATTTTCAAAATCGTATCAGGGTCAAGATCCAGCTGGTAATCAAACACCTTTTGCGCTGGCTTATCCTGAGCGGAAATGGTAAGTTTCATAAAAACCTCTTTCTATATTTTAGAAAAACTCATCAAACAAACTCAGCTGGTTATCCTCTGGCATATTGCCGAGAATACCCATTTCATCCATCTTTTCAACCAAGGTTGATGAAAGTCCACCACGCTTGCGCAGTTCTGTCTTAGAGAGGAACTCACCCTCTTCACGCGCACGCACCAACTGCTTAGCAACGTTCTCTCCCAGACCATCCATTGCTACAAATGGTGGGATGAGGGTATCTCCATCAATGATGAATTCAGTCGCATCACTACGATAGAGGTCTAACTTGCCAAACTTAAAGCCACGTTCCCACATTTCATTGACAATCTCAAGAGTGGTATAGAGGTCAATCTCCACATTAGAGGCTTCATTGTTCTTCCGTTTTTCAGCGATTTCTTCCATTCTACGCTTGATGGCATCCAAGCCGGCACCCATGGTCTTGATATCAAAGGCCTTGGCACGGATAGAGAAATAAGCACAGTAATAATAAATCGGATGGTGAACCTTGAAGTAGGCTACACGCAAGGCCATCATAACGTAGGCTGCCGCATGGGCTTTGGGGAACATATATTTGATTTTCCCACAGGATTCGATATACCATTCTGGCACCTTATTGGCCTTCATGGCTTCGATATAGCCATTTCTCTCCTCTTCGGAAATCTTCAACCACAAGCCCTTACGTACCCGTTCCATGATGGTAAAGGCCATCTTAGGCTCGAGACCCGCATGCATGAGGTAAACCATGATGTCATCCCGACAACCGATAACGGTTGATAGGTCCGCAATCCCTTGCTTGATCAAATCCTGGGCATTTCCCAACCACACATCGGTACCGTGGGATAGACCTGAGAGCTGAAGCAACTCTGCAAAAGTCGTCGGATGCGTCTCGTCTACCATCCCACGTACAAAGTTGGTTCCAAACTCTGGAATCCCCAGCATCCCCGTCGGTGTACCGATTTGCTCAGGAGTCACCCCAAGAACATCAGTCCCAGAAAAGAGGGCCATGACACCTTCGTCATCCATAGGAATTTCATTAGGGTCAATCCCAGACAAGTCCTGCAGTTTCCGAATCATGGTCGGATCATCATGTCCCAGCACATCGAGTTTGAGGACGTTCTCATCGATATCGTGGAAGTTAAAGTGAGTCGTCTGCCATTCAGCCGTCACGTCATCTGCTGGATACTGAACAGGCGTAAAATCGTAAACATCCATGTAGTTCGGAATAACAACGATTCCTCCCGGGTGTTGTCCTGTTGTCCGCTTGACACCAGCCGCACCCTGAGCGAGACGTTCCACCTCTGCATCACGATAAAACTTCCCATAGTCCCGCTCATAGCCCTTGACAAATCCATAAGCAGTCTTAGCAGCAACTGTACCAACCGTTCCCGCACGGAAGGCATATTCTTCACCAAAGATATCACGCACATCCAAGTGAGCGCTAGGTTGGTCTTCTCCCGAAAAGTTCAAGTCAATATCGGGAACCTTATCTCCATCAAAACCAAGGAAGGTCTCGAATGGAATATCCTGCCCATTTTTGCTGAGTTTATGGCCACAGTTTGGACAGTCCTTATTAGGCATATCAAAACCTGAACCATAAGAACCATCGGTGATAAACTCACTATACTGACACTGACCACAAACATAATGAGGAGAGAGAGGATTGACCTCCGTAATCCCAATCATGGTCGCAACAAAACTGGACCCAACAGACCCACGAGAGCCAACCAAGTAGCCCCGTTCATTGGAACGTTGCACCAGCATCTGCGATGCCAGATAAATCACGGCAAATCCATTCCCCAGTATGGATGTTAATTCTTTTTCAATCCGCAAATCAACAATATCTGGCAGCGGATTTCCATAAATCTCAAAAGCTTTCTTATAGGTCAGCTCAGCGACCGTTTCTTCCGCCTTGTCGATGAAAGGTGTATACAAGTCACCCTTAACGACCTCAACAGACTCAAAGATATCTGCTAAAGCATTGGTGTTTTCAATAACCAATTTACGAGCCAATTCCTCGCCCAAGAAGGCAAATTCATCCAACATCTCATTAGTCGTTCGAAAATGAGCCTTTGGCAAAGGAGCTGGTTGGGCATGTTCACCATGACCGATGGTTCGGTTAATCATAGCCCCCTGTCCCAAACTACGGACAATAATTTCACGGTAAATCTCTTCTTCCGGTTCGATATAGTGGACATTTCCCGTAGCTAGAACAGGCTTGTCAAGACGGTCCCCAACCTCTATCAAACTCTTGATAATAGTCTGGAGTTCCTCCATATCCTTGACCTGCTCTTTAGCAATCAAAGGAGCATAGATTGCCGGTGGCATGATCTCGATAAAGTCATAATACTTGGCCACCTCAACCGCCGCATCCACACCTTGGGAAACAACTGCGTCAAAAACTTCGCCTTCCGAGCAAGCCGACCCCAAAATCAAGCCCTCCCGATGGGCGTCTAGAATCGTTCTCGGAATCCGTGGCACCCCTTCAAAATACTTGGTGTTAGACAAAGAAACCAGCTTAAAAATATTTTTTAAACCAACTTGATTTTTGACATAAATGGTCGCATGTTTAATCCGAGCTTTTTTATAAGAATCTGGACTGATTAGATCAATGTTGAGTCTAGCCAGATCAGTCACACCATGTTTTTCTGCCACCTCTTTGATAAAGATGAAAAGCAGACGACCAGTAGCTTCCGCATCGTAATTAGCCATGTGGTGGTGTTCAAGTGCTACACCAAAACGCTTAGTCAAAGGTCCCAAACCATGGCGTTTATACTCAGGATAGAGGTTTCTAGCAAACTCCAGCGTATCGATAACTGGCTGGCTAATCTTAGGCAGACCATGACGCTCATAGTTGGCATTCATAAAGCCAACGTCAAAGGTGGCATTGTGAGCAACTAAGACTGTATCCTTGCAAAATTCTTGGAATTCTTGCAAAACTTGTTCCAGTGGTTTAGCATTTTTGACATGATCATCTGTAATACCTGTCAACTCAGTAGTAAAGGCTGACAAGGGATGCCCGGGATTAATAAATTCATCAAATTCGGCAATAACATTTCCCTTATACATCTTAGAAGCCGCAACCTGAATCAGGTCATTATAGATGGCTGAAAGTCCCGTCGTTTCCACGTCAAAAACCACATAAGTAGCTTCTGACAAGTCCATCTCCACTTCGTTGTAAACGATAGGGACACGGTCCTCCACGATATTGGCTTCCATTCCATAGATCAGCTGAATTCCAGCTTTCTTAGCTGCCTTGTAGCCATGTGGGAAGGACTGGACATTCCCATGGTCCGTGATGGCAATCGCCTTGTGTCCCCACTTAGCAGCTGTCGCAACGATCTCCTCTACCTCTGGTAGAGCATCCATGGTCGACATGTTGGTATGAGCATGAAACTCAACCCGACGCTCACCTTCTGGCATCAAATCCTTCCGCTCATAGTGAACAACTTCCTGCACATCCTGGACGTTCATGGTCAAATCACGTGTGAAGTTATTCATCTCCACATTCCCACGAACTCGGAGCCAAGAATTCTTCTTAATGATGTCAAACTTCTGAGCCTCTTCTTCATTCTTAACCCATTTTTGCATTGAAAAACTTGAAGTGTAGTCTGTCATTTTAAAGTTGATCAAAACGCGACCAGTTCTGGTCACCTTATGCTCCACATCAAAAACGACCCCTTCAAAGACCAGGCGATTTTCCTCAGTCGTCACGTCGATCATCTGGGTAACTTCAGCCTTATCTAGTTTAGGCTTGGCCGCAGCCTTTTTAGCCTGAAAATCAAAGGATGGCTTCTCTTCTACTGGAGGAGGAGGAGGAGCCATTTGTTCCAGTTGCTCCATAGCCCGGAGCGCTTCCTCATTGGCAGCTTGAACAATCTGTTCATTCTCCGTATGGAAGGCTTTCTCCTGCTCTTGTGTAAGAGCATCATTCTTTTCTATTTGGCATACAAAAGCTGGAAAACCAAACTTTTCGAGTTGGTTGGCTAGATTAGGAAGATGATTCTTCTTAAAGTGTTCCTTATCAATCGCCTCTGAACCTTCAATAATGAGTTGATTTCCTTCCGCACGAACTTGCAAGTTCTGGTAAAGAGATTTAAACCCTTGACTTGCACACGGACCTTCAGAAAAAGCCTCTCTATAGTAGACCTGCAAGAGTTCATTAGAGAATTCTTGAGAAAGAGCCTTGATTTCGAAAACAGCTCGGTTTCCTGTCTTAGAAAATTCTTCACCAAGCCCTTTCTTTAACTCTAAAAAGATTTCAATCGGTAAAATATTAGAAAATACAAAATGAAATTCCCAAATCTTACTAATTTTATGAACCACAACACGCTCAATTCTGGCATCAACAAGAGCAGGATCCCGTCTCAATTGATCAGAGATTCCTAGTTGATTCATTAAAATTTCAAACTTACTTGACATTCATTTTCCTCACATTATTCTCTTACTATTTTACCATAATTAAAGAAAATATATGACTGGTACCATTCCTTAAGCACTGCTAGTTTACACGTTTACACAAATTTGTTCCATAAACCAAAAAGAAGACTCTCAGAATCTCCTAAGTAAATAAAAAAAGATACCCTTAAGTATCCTCGCAATCGATCGGGAAGACAGGAT
Source organism: uncultured Streptococcus sp. (assembly GCA_900546335.1). Taxonomy (GTDB): domain Bacteria; phylum Bacillota; class Bacilli; order Lactobacillales; family Streptococcaceae; genus Streptococcus. The sequence continues at coordinate 1,275 of URCN01000004.1, read as the reverse complement.
TCGAACCTGCGACACCTTGGTCCCAAACCAAGTACTCTACCAAGCTGAGCTACTTCCCGCGTTAAATAAAAAAATGCACCCTAGAGGAGTCGAACCTCTAACCGCCTGATTCGTAGTCAGGTACTCTATCCAGTTGAGCTAAGGGTGCCCATCAATATATGCCGAGGACCGGAATCGAACCGGTACGATCGTTACCAATCGCAGGATTTTAAGTCCTGTGCGTCTGCCAGTTCCGCCACCCCGGCCTCTCTAAGCGAACGACGGGATTCGAACCCGCGACCCCCACCTTGGCAAGGTGGTGTTCTACCACTGAACTACGTTCGCATCGACCTCTTATTCTATATAAAAAAATGCCGGCTACATGACTTGAACACGCGACCCTCTGATTACAAATCAGATGCTCTACCAACTGAGCTAAGCCGGCTACTTTCTATTATGCGGGTTAAGGGACTTGAACCCCCACGCCGTTAAGCGCCAGATCCTAAATCTGGTGCGTCTGCCAATTCCGCCAAACCCGCAAATATGACCCGTACTGGGCTCGAACCAGTGACCCATTGATTAAAAGTCAATTGCTCTACCAACTGAGCTAACGAGTCTAAAATAACTTCCGTTATCTTAAACGGTCCCGACGGGAATCGAACCCGCGATCTTCGCCGTGACAGGGCGACGTGATAACCGCTACACTACGGGACCTATGGGAGTTAACGGGATCGAACCGCTGACCCTCTGCTTGTAAGGCAGATGCTCTCCCAGCTGAGCTAAACTCCCTCGAGCTAAGCGACTTCCATATCTCACAGGGGGCAACCCCCAACTACTTCCGGCGTTCTAGGGCTTAACTGCTGTGTTCGGCATGGGTACAGGTGTATCTCCTAGGCTATCGTCACTTAACTCTGAGTAATACCTACTCAAAATTGAATATCTATCAAATACCAAGAAAACCTTCGCTTTCGTATTCTCAGTTACTTTGGATAAGTCCTCGAGCTATTAGTATTAGTCCGCTACATGTGTCGCCACACTTCCACTTCTAACCTATCTACCTGATCATCTCTCAGGGCTCTTACTGATATAAAATCATGGGAAATCTCATCTTGAGGTGGGTTTCACACTTAGATGCTTTCAGCGTTTATCCCTTCCCTACATAGCTACCCAGCGATGCCTTTGGCAAGACAACTGGTACACCAGCGGTAAGTCCACTCTGGTCCTCTCGTACTAGGAGCAGATCCTCTCAAATTTCCTACGCCCGCGACGGATAGGGACCGAACTGTCTCACGACGT